>JAUVNV010000091.1 GCA_030599515.1 Acidimicrobiia bacterium | reverse complement strand
CCTCGGGTGCCTCAACCGATTCGAACGCAAACCGATTGCGCTTCGGTGGGTTCGACTTCGCGGCGATCGCCGATTTCGACCTCACCCGAACGTTGGTCGAAGTAGCTGAGGAGCGTGAAGTGACGGTGACGGTCGGGAACATATTGAGTTCCGACCAGTTCTATCACCCCCGACCAGAGGTCTTTGAACTCGCCCGACGCATGGGTCTCCTCGCTGTGGAGATGGAGGCAGCCGGTCTGTACGCCGTTGCCGCCGAGAACGGGGTGCACGCCGCCGCCATCTTGACCGTGAGCGACGTGCTGGGGTCCGACGAGAAGATGACGGCCGAGGATCGCGAAACCTCGCTCAACGAGATGATCACGATCGCTCTCGAGGCGACACTGCGAATCGAGTAGACGGCTCACCGCCGGACTGTGGGCCGGCGAGACGCCTAGTCGTCGAGGGGTTCCCAGTTGGGGTAGATCGCTTCGGCCACGAGTTCGGCGTAGATCACGCGGCCGGCAGGCGTCGGGTGGAAGTTGTCTGCGGCGAACAGATCAGACCGACCCTCGGTCGGCGTGAACCAGTCGACGAGAACTGTATTCTCGTGCCGTTCAACTCCGGCTGCGAGTTCCCGGTTCGTGGTTGCTTCCCAGTCCCTGGTCGGAACGTGGGCGTTGATGAACACCATCAGAGGCACATCCGCTGCTACTTCCATCAACTCCTCGAAGTGGCGCTCCTGGACCGGGCCGTTAGTCCCCAGGGCGACGATGATCACCTGTGGCGGGACCGGACGAGCCAACAGGTCACCAACGAGATCGGGGGCGTGGAGAAACTGGCGGGAAACGGTCGCGTCGACCGTACCCGGGCCGATCCTCTGCTCGAGCTCATCTTTCGAGCCGAGCATCACGGAGTCGCCGATCGCAGCGATCCAGCCATCCTCCGGAGCGAAGACGTAGGTGGTCGACACGACCGCGGTAGTCCCGCCCTCATCGATGGCTTCGATGACGACCTCGTTCTCGCCGATATCCGATGGGAGCATCACGACGAACGCTCCCTGAGCGTCGACGTCGACGGGTTCGCCGTTGACGAGAACCTCGACGGCGGACTCCGATCGGCCGACGAACTCCACGATGTAGGTATCGACGAAGTCGCCGTCGGCAGGGATCGTCTCGACGGTCGGAGCTTCGGTTGCGGCCGGTTCGGTCGTCGCGGTCGTCGCGGTCGTCGCGGTCGTCGCGGTCGTCGACTCGGGGGCCGCCGTGGTCTCGGCAGAAACGATCGTGGTCGACTCCAATGGAGCGAACGTGTCCGTCGTGCTCGTGTCCGCCGCCGGAGCGCTCGAACACGCCGCGGCCAGGAGCGCGACGAGGACCAGCAGGATCATCATGCGTTTCATGACGGGGATTGTGCCCCCGAAACACAGGTACTTGCATCTCTATAGGATTCCGTTCACCGACCCGAGGATGAAGTCATGCCCGATCAGCAAAATCAGAGCGAGCCTTTCCAGGAGGAAGTCCACGCCGATGTCGTGAACATCAACCAGGGCGGTGCCGGGCACGTCGAAGCCACTTCGGTCTCGATCCGGCAGGGAGGCGCCCAGACGATCGCCTCCGGCTCTGCCGATATCACACAGGGTGGTGCGTTCTTCGTCGACGCCGAACATGCGACCGTGAACCAGTCTGGAGCGGGCGTCATCGTCGCCGAAGAAGCGACCATGGACCACGCCACAGCCGGCCTCGTTGTTGCCTCGAAGATCAACGCCAAGGACTCGAGGATCGCGCTCCTCCTCGGTGGAACCGTCGAGGGAAGACCCGATATCGCCGTCGATGCTCGCGTCGCCGCCATCATCGGTGCCTCGGCGGTCGTCACACTGTTCATCCTCCGCAGGCTGTTCCGATCCTAGTGGTCTGTCGCGGAAGTGGCGCCTGGGTGTCTCCGAGGCATCGGCGTCATCTGGTAAGGACGCACAACGAAGGCGCAGTCGGGACTGCGTCGAGGCGGAGGACGCCGCCAGGGGCGTCGAGGGCCGGAGAGACACGGTGCCCATTTCTGCGACGGACCACTAGAACCGGTGCCCTTCCGCGACTTCGACTCAGACGACTTCGCGGTCGAAGCGCGGGAGCGTTGGGGATCGACCGACGCTTTCGCCGAATCGACCCGCCGGACCGACGCTCACACATCGGAGGATTGGAAGCGGCAGCGCTCCGAATCCGACGACCTCAGCCAACGTTTCCTCGCGCTACTGGACACAGGCGTCGCCGCCGAATCGGAGGAAGTAGCGGTGCTCGTCGATGCCCACCGTGGCCACATCTCGAACTGCTTCTACGAGTGCACGCCGAAGATCCACGCCAGCCTCGGCGCCGTGTACACCGATGACGAGCGCTTCCGAGCGAACATCAACAACGAAGGTGAACGACTCGCCGATCAGTCCACGGGAACCAGATCCTTCGTGTCGAGCTTCGACTTCGTGAAGATGCCGAGCAAGCCCTTGAGCCCGACCGACATGATGATGTTGATCATGAAGAAGACGAATCCGATCAGGATGAGCGCACCCGAGATGCCGGCGAGCCACATGTAGGGGGCGTATTCGCCCTCGAAGTAGATCGTGCGTCGCAACATGCCCTGCAGGCCCGCCATGCCCATGAACGCCCCCATGCCGATACCGCCGATGAGCGTGCCCCAGAAGTGAACGTTGGACATCCACTGGCTGTAGAGCTTGACACCGTTCGTCAACAGCGGCCAGAGCGCGTAGATCGCCGCGTACAGGGTCATCCCGAGGCCCACGAGAATCGCGACGTGCACATGTGGTCCGATGATCCACTGTGTGTTGTGGAGGATCCGGTTGAGACCCATGTCGGCCTGCATGATCCCTGCAGGCACCGCGAGTCCGAACCCGAGGAGACCACCGAGCAGAAACTTCAGCTCGTTCGTCATCTTCAGCGGACGGGCCATCCACAGTGTCGCCAGTGTGACGAAGATCGCAATGCCCTGTGTGATGAGCTCGAAGGCCGTCACCAACTCGCCCGACACGATCTTCAAGATGGCCGGCTGGGCCTGATCGGACAGGAGATGGTGCGACCAGACGGTCCACGACACGATCAACTCGACGGCCAGGGCGGCTCTGGCGATGTTCTGCATGAACAGCTTCTTGCCAGTGATCAGCGTGGCGAGCAGATACCACGTGCCGGCCACGAAGATGAGGACGAGGCCGTCGGCGACGAGGTCGAGGCCCCACCAGTACCAGTTCTTGTACAAGAGAGCATCGATCGCCGTGTCCGCGAGGTTGACGCCGAACAAGTGCCAGATCATGTAGACCAGGATCAGCACACCCGAGAACGTGATGATGATCGCGTTGAGCGCCACATCCACCGAGCCGCGAGCGATCGCCGCGACGGGGAGTGGAACGAGGTGCTCCTTCTTCTCATTGTGGAACAGGTTGGCGAGTCCCGTGAAGCCGAGCGCCGACGAGAGCAGTGCCCTTCCAGGCTGCTGCTCCCACCCCTCGGGCGTGTATGTGATCGACTTGAAGACGTTCAGCACGAACAACAGCGAACCCACCATCACGAGCGCGATGCCCGCAATGAAGAACGATCCACCGAGGGCGCTGAACTGATCGAAATCTGCAGGGAGCGGCCAGTACAGCGTGTACAGCGCGGCGTAGTGCGAAATGAACCCGGAGAACCAGAACGTGAATGTCCCGATCGCGATCAGCAGGAACGAGGCCTGCCCAACTTTGAGGCTCCAGAGCGGCTTCTTCATCATGAACGGGATGACGAACAGGAAAGCTCCGAACACGATCATGTAGGAAGATCCGAAGATCCCGATGAGCGGATGTGCCGTCAGGATCCCGAAATACTGCTCGACCCCGATGAACGAGATGATCTCGATCTGGTAGATCCTCATCAGCATGCCCTCGATCGCGGCGAATCCGAAGTAGATCAGCCCGATGACGACGAAGCGGAGCGACAGTTTCTGGGCAGGTGTGAGTCCGTCGGCCTCCAGGCCGCCTTCGTTCCCATCGATCAGGGTCTTGAAGAAGCCGGTCTTGGAACTCGAAGTGGGTGCGGTGTTGGTAGTCATCGTTCGCCTCCTACGAGCATCCAACGACAGTGACGGCGTTGGGAACGATCATCTGGAAGCCCTCGGGCCCCGAGTACTCCGTGGATCTGATCGTGAGAGACTCGTTCTCCTCGAACTCCCACAGGAGGTCGTTCCGGTGGCCGGGCACGACCTGCATCTGCATGACCATCGAGTTGTTGTCGCGGAAGAGACCGAAGCCGTACGTCAGGTCGTTCGACGTGACGTCGAACAGAATCAACTCGTTGCAATTCACGACCATGTCCTCCGCCGGGAGGATGAACTCGTGATTCTCGACGACGATGTCGAATTGCTGATCCGCGACCGTGTCTCCCCGATGCAGATCCTGTTTCACCCACGGAATCGTGTTGTAGGTCACGAGGTGCAGAGAGAAGCCGACAACGACAAGCACAGCGACGAAGCCCCAGAAGAAGGTCTTCGAGACCTTGCTGGTCTTTCCCTCCTTCGTAACGGAATATGCGAACCAGATGATGACCGAGATCATCACCACTACGTACGCCGTGTAGAGGAGCGTCTGTCCCCACAGGACGTCGGTCGAGTTGATCATGAGTGCCTTCCCCGGTGCAGTGCAGATCCCCCGATCGCCTGGCACCGTCACTTCCTGCCCGGCAATCTGGTACATGCTGAGACCACCCCAGGTGCTGCCATTAGGGGCGAAAGTCCCTGATTCTGCCGAATCCGGGCGCGACCTGGGGGTCTACGCGAGATGGGGCAGGAAGCGTGTGGGATCTGCAACGAAATCGCGCCGACGAATGACCATCCGCACACCCTGGGCACGCAGGCCGGTCTCCACCAGATCGTCGACGTCGTCGCCGTAGACGATGGTCGGGATGTCGGCTTCGAGCAGCTGGGTCACCGCTCCGCGGGATGACCGATGGGCGAGATCGACGAACGCTATCAGAACCGCCCACTGCTCGATGGCGGTAGCAACCGCAGCGGGATTCCGTGCGGCGAGGCACTCCACACCCGGCGAGTTCAGCAGCGGAACGAGCACGCCCCGCTCTCCCCGATCCGCCGCCACCAGAAGAATCGCCGGATCCCTCGGTACCGTCGATCGTCCTGCCATGAACGCAGACGCCTTCGCCGCACCCCACGCGAGGTGGGCTTCGTGTGCCTCAGGTCCGAGAGCACTCGACGAACCGGGAGCGAGGCCGTACGCGTCGCCTTCCACCGAGGAGTGATTCGTCGCTGCCGGAGACACCCCCGTGTCGGTCAGCGTCGAAGCCAACATGTCGAGCGCCGCCCGGAAGAGTTCGAGCGGACTCCGGCGCTGCTCCCGGTATTCCTGCTCGAGCACGACAGCGAGTTCGGCATTCAGAAACGCGGTCGCCTCCTCTATCGCCAGCGCGGTCGTCCGGTTGAGCGGGTAGCCGCGCTCGGTGAACACCGCCGTCACATAGGCAGGGAACGCGGACACGAGCGTCGAGTGCAGCCGCTGAGCTTCGGGAACCATGACGTTGAGGATATGCACCCGGCCGAGCGTCACGGGTCTACCATCGACCATGTCAACCACGATCCCCCTGGAGCATCACATGAAGAAGCTACTCCTCCTCATCGCCGGCATCGCCCTGCTCACGGTCGCATGCCGCGCTGAGATGAACGTCATCGTCGACATCAACGAGGATCAATCCGGCACCGCGGCCTTCGAGTTCGGTCTCGACGAGGAATTCCTCGGCCTTATCGAATCGTCCGGCGGCAGCATCGACGATCTATTCGGCGAACTGGACCTCGGCACGGAAGGCGGCGAGGCCACGATCCGAACCGAAGGCGACATGACCTTCACTGGAGTTACGAAGGAGTTCACCGACGTCAACGAGGCGATGGATGAACTGACGGGAGTGTCGGACTCCGAAGATCCACTCTTCCAGGAGTTCTCCTTCACGATGGATGACACAATGGCCGAATTGGTGGCAAAGGTCTCCGCATCCGAGGAGGATCTGGGAGACTTCGGCCTCGACCCGTCCGCTCTCACGGGCGACCTGTTCTCGGCGAACTTCATTCTCGGCCTGCCGGGCACGGTCGTCGAGCACAACGCCGACGAGGTTCTGGCCGACGGACGCCTCCGATGGGATCTCCCGATCCTCGGCGGCGAGAAGGAGATCTACGCGAAATCCGAGTTCGGCGGCAGCAGCCTCTGGTGGTTGTGGATCGTTCTCGGCGTCGTACTCGTCGTTGGTGTTGCCGCCATCGTCGCAGCGATCGTCCTCGGAAAACGACAGTCGAAGAAGGCCGTCTCCGACGCAGCGGCGCAGTATCCGCAACCCGCGGTCGCGCCGGTCGCTGAGCCCGAAGGCTCCCCGGACTCGGAGACAGAGAGCTCAGAGGACCCGGACCAGCCGGAAGAGACGGATCAGCCGGAAGAGACGGAGGATGAAACTCCCCTCGCAGAAACGAACGAGATCGGCACCGACGATCCGTACGGCGACAAGGACGACACCGAGCAGAAGTGATAACGGGGCCCCGACCTCAGTCGGTCAGCACGACCACGGCAACGAGACCGACGGGACCATCCACGACCCCGATGCCGACGACGGCGAATCCCTCTCCGGTGTTCGCCGCCGCGGCAAGATCGTCGGCCGTTGGGGCAAGCAACAAGTACTCATCTGCATTCGTTGATGCGATGTCAACGTCAGAGAGTCGATCCCCGATCGGCGAAGCCGCGGCAAACGATCCGGACCGGTAAACGCCGAAGGCCCGCGTCACCGCAACGAGGCTCATCGACTCCGACCAGGCAAGAGGATTGAGACCGGCCTCGGTCCGGTCTCGATTGACCTCCTCGTAGAGCGCCAATGCAGCACCGGTCGACGCTTGGACGTCACTTCCTCCGTTCGCGCCCGGCAGCGTCACATCGGTGATCCGGGGATCGATGGACCAGCCGTCTACCGCGCCCCGAATCCAGATCATGGATTGGAGTGCCCGATCACCGGACACGAGGCCCATGGCTTGCTGGGCAACACTGCCGGGTTCCACGACGAACGCGACGACCTCGGAGTGTTCCACTTCGTCGGCCACAACGGATGGCATCGGGACGGCCGACATCAAGGTCACGGCGATGACGACGAGCACAGCGGCGTACGCGACTCCGAGGATCGCGCCGCCCATTCGATTGAGCGTGGTGAGACCCGGCAGGTGCTTGATCGACCGATGGATCACCGAACCGAGGACGGCAGCACCGACCGCGATGGCGATGAAGAGAACCGCTCCACCGACAACGCGCGCAGGTCCTGGAGCGAGATTGGTGAGGTTGGAGAGCAGGCGCCCGGCCGTCGGCGCGAGCCGAAAGGCAAGAAGTGCGCCGACCAGAAGAGTTCCAACGTCGATGGCCTCGCGAACGAGTCCGCGCATCCAGCCGCGAACCACCAGCAGCACCAGCAACGCGAGAACGGCGAGATCTATCATGACCGGACGATCAACCGGAATCGCTCAGACATTCGTCACGAGTCATCGCGATCGCCGTCCGAATCCTCGGTCGGGATCGTCACGGCTTCGATCTCTCGAGTCCAGAATCTGCGTTGCGGCGGTTCGATGAACATCGCTTCGGCTGCGTCGAGTGGCGTCTGCTCGAGGATCCTCGTTCTCCACCAGTAGCCGGAGATGATCTTGAGCGCTGCGGTGAGGGGCACGGCTATGACGATTCCCCAGAATCCGGCAACGGCGCCGGCCAGCACGAGCACCAGCAGCGTCACGGCCGGATGGAGACGCACGGTGGCACGCAGGACACTCGGGCTAACGAAGTTGTTGTCGATCTGCTGAACAACCACGGCGACAACGACGGCCCACACCGCCGTCGAGAAGTCGGCCGTGGTCAGAGCGATGGCCACGCCGAGGATGCCTCCAACCCATGGACCCAGGAACGGGACGATATTGAGGACACCCCCGACCATCCCGATCAGCATCCAGAACGGAAGGTCGATGAGCCAGTAGCCGACGCTGAGCATCACTCCCACGATGATCGCCACGACGAGCTGCCCTCGGAGGAACCCGCCCACTGCGCTATTGAGCCGCCGTCCGACGTAGGCCACCTCTGCTCTGTTGCGTTCGGGCACCAGTTCGATCAAGCGCTGTTGGACGTTCGGGAGGTCGATGAGCAGATAGAACGCGATCACCGGACCGAGGAGGAACACGAGGATGAATTCGAAGATCCCGGTCGTCAGCGTCCCAAGACGGTCGAAGACGATCGAGAGGATCGTGTCCTGGTTCTCGGGGTCGTTGAGATATTCGAGGATCTGGTCGTAGGACCAGAGAGAGGGATCGAGACCGAAGCGATCACCGAACGTGACGGCCTGGTCAATGAGCCGGTCGTAGAGGAGCGGAAACTCGGTCGCGAACCCGCGGGCCTGGTCGGCGATGCTGGGTACCACGACGAGTCCGATCGCCACAATTCCTGCGAGGAACCCGAGGAACGCGATCGCCGCCCCGATAAGCCGATGCACTCCACGATGTTGGAGCGCACTGACGAACGGATTCAGTACGAACACGACGATGAGAGCGATGAACAGCGGAGCGAAGATGATCCGCCCTTCGATGAGGACGAACCCGCCGAACAGTATCAGGATCACAGCCCCGATCATCGACCAGGAGTAGACGCCGATTCGACGAACCAACTCGTCGAACTCCTCACGGAATCTGGGAGCAGCAGGTCCGTCGCTCAAGGGGTTGTCCCTGTGCGGCGGGCGATCTGCTCGAGTCGATCGCTGCGCATGTGACGCAACCTCCGCACCGTCATCGGTGCGTATGCGAGCGCGTCGCTTTCATCGATGAGCCGGCGGACCGCCTTGTAGTAGCGGGTCGCGCTCATGCCGAGGTACTCGCGAATGTCCCGATCCTTCGGTCCAGGGAACAGCCACCACGAGCCCTCAAAGTCAAGGACCTCCCGGTCCCGCTCGGACACCATGAGCAGAGGGTATTCAGAGGGTGTGACGGAACCGGGGATTTCGCGCCAAATCCGGACCCTCTTCGACGATTGAGGGACGTCGAACTGAAGGCCTCGGCCGCTCGAT
>JAUVNV010000024.1 GCA_030599515.1 Acidimicrobiia bacterium | reverse complement strand
GGGGTGTCGATGTCGAGTCAGGGGCGTTGGGCGCAAGGACGCAGGACGAAGGCGCAGTCGGGACTGCGTCGAGGACGAGGACGCCGCGAGCGGCGTCCCTGGCCGACAGAACGGCGCAAAGGTTTGTGGACATAGCACTAGCGACCCACTCAGCTACTCGGCTACGACCTCCAAGGCCTGGTCGAGGTCGGCGATGAGGTCCACCACATCTTCAACACCTGCCGAATAGCGCACGAGGCTCTCGGGGATTCCCATCGCGGCCCGTTCGTCCGCCGTCATCTCGACGTGACTCGTCGTCGCCGGCGGCCCAACGATGGTTTCAACGGCACCAAGGTTCGCCGCAAGGTGCGCCAGTTCGAGACGGGGGAGCACGGTGCGAACGGCGTCGAACCCACCGCGAATGGAGAACGACAGCACACCGCCGTAGGCCTTCATCTGGCGAGTCGCGATGTCGTGGTGGGGATGCGACTCCAGGCCCGGGTAGAACACCGCCTCAATGGCCGCGTGCCCTTCGAGGTGTGGGGCGATGGCTAGGGCATTGGCGTTCTGCCGTTCGACCCGCAGGTGGAGAGTCTTCACGGATCGCAGTAGTAGATAGGCGGCGAACGGATCGATGGTTGCCCCGTTGATCTCCCGGTAGTGGTAGATCCGATCGATCAACTCCCGGCTTCCGCACACGATCCCGCCGAGGGCGTCAGCGTGACCGCCGAGGAACTTGGTCGCCGAGTGAACGACGAGGTCCGCACCGAGTTCGAGGGGGCGCTGGTTGATCGGCGTCGCAAACGTGTTGTCGACGACCACGACCGCACCGGCGGCGTGCCCCGCGGCGGCGAGGCGCTCGAGGTCGAGAATCTTGAGCGTGGGGTTCGTCGGCGATTCCAGGTACAGCACGTCGCAGCCCTGAGACACCGCCGCCTCGATCGCATCGTGATCGTCGGTGGCGATCAGATCGACTTCGACTCCGTTGCGGGGAAGGAACTCCAGGAACAGCTTCGTCGTCCCGCCGTAGGTGTCCTTCACCGACACGACCCGGTCGCCGGGGCCCAGGAGGGTGTAGAGGGTGCCCGAGATCGCGGCCATGCCGGTAGCGAACGCCGTTGCCGCTTCCGCTCTCTCGAGAGCTGCGATGCGTTCTTCGAACACCGCAACGGTCGGGTTCGTGTTCCGGCTGTAGATGTGGCCGGGTATCTCTCCGAGGGCGACCGAGATCCACTCGTCGACGTCCCGGTAGCCGAAGCTCACCGATTGGACGATCGGGACCTGCGTCGACCGCTCCCACATCGGCTCGTCCTCGCCGGCCCACACCGACACCGTTCCATCTCCGTAACCCACGGTGACCGCCTCTCACTCGATTCGGCCACGCTACTGCACGGTGCGCCGGCCTCGCCAGAGGAGGACGGCCGAATCAGCGACGCTGGTGTGTTGCCCTGAGAGCGTCCGCCACTCCCGCGCCGCCGACGGGTACGCGTCGCTGATGGAGACGAGAGTGCGGGGCGAGAGTGCTCACCGAGGCCATCCTCGGGTCCAGGCGACGTTCACAGCGCCACGGATGCAGCCACCTGGAGCCTGAAGGTGCACTACGCGACCGGGGCCCGTCGCGTCGGCGAGACGGTGTGAGAGGCCGGGCGGGCCCGTTGCAGAGCGGTCAGATTCGGTAGCGGCTCATCACGTCCATGTACGACTCGACGTGGGACGCCGGTTCGATGCTCGATGCCGCAGGGTTCACGAAAGAGCGGGACTCAGCGGCTGGATCGCGGTAGATCAACCCGATCGGGATGCGGTTCTGTGACTGCAGATCAACGACACGAGTGAACGCCGCTGAGCGATCGGTCGGGTCGTACCCGTCGTCGGCATCGAGATCCAGCTGCTCCGCTTCCCACACTGGGTACGTGTCGTTGTAGGTGACGCACGGTGAGAGGACCTCGAGGAACGCGAAGCCGCGTCCTTCTCGTGCGTGGGTGAGAGCGGCGGTGGTGAGCCTCCGGAGCTGGTCGGGTGCGCGTGTGAAACCTCGCGCGATGAACGTCGTCTCGAGGACCGAGAGGCCGAGGAGGATCGCGTCGATGGTCGCCGTGCCCTGGCGTGTCGGCGAGTTCTGGCCCTTGGTGAGACCGTAGATCCCGTTGTTCATCACGATGTAGGTGAACGAGGGATTGCGCCGGAAGGTGTGGATGAGATGACCCATGCCGATGGCGTAGCCATCTCCGTCCCCACCGGCGGCGATCACGGTGAGGTCCGGGTTCGCTTCCCATGCGCCGGCTGCCGTTGGGAGCACCCGTCCGTGCAGCGCGTGGTAGCCGTAGGCGCCGAGGTTGTTCTGGATCGTGCCGGAACAGCCGATCCCGGCGAGAACGAGAGTCTCATGCTTCGGGATGACGAGGTCGGCGAGTGCTCCCGCGAGGGCTGCTTCGACACCGAAGTGTCCACACCCGGCGCACCAGATCGGCTCCACCGGCCGGTAGGTGGCCGTCATGTCGACTCCTCGAGAACGATTCGATCGATGAGCTCACCGGGCGTGAACGGCACGCCGTCGTATTTCAGGATGCTGCGCACGGATCCATTCGCTTCTCCGATCGAAGCCAGGATCTGGGCGAGTTGACCCTCGTGGTTATGTTCCACGACGTAGACGCGTTCCCTGGATGCGATGAACGCGAGGGTCTCATCAAGGACGGGCCAGATGGTGCGGGGCTGGAGTCCGGCGAGCGAGATCCCGTCCACAGCAAGTCTCTCGACGGCCTCGCGCATCACACCGCTCTCCATGCCGACCCCGAGTATCCCGACCGGGCCCGTCTCGTCCCCGAAGCGGAGACCCTTCGGCAGGTCGTCCTTCACGGCATCGATCTTGCGTGCTCGCTTGTCCATCATCGCGGCTCGGTTGCCCGGATCGGTGGACACTCTGCCCCACTCGTCGTGTTCGTTGCCGGTAACGAGACTCATGCCGCCCGGCATCCCGGGAACCGCGAGGGGAGATAGGCCGTCCTCGGTGATCGCGTATCTGCGGTACTCGTCCAGTGTGTCGAGTTGGCGCTGGGTGAGGCGAAGGCCGGCATCGATCTCGACTCCGGTCACGTCGAAGAGAGGAACGGTTACCGAGTCTTGCGAAAGCGCCTGGTCGAGCATGAGATACACCGGCCCTTGAATCCACTGGGCAAGGTTGGTGGCGGCGACCGCGAGGTCGAAGGCCTGGGACGGGTCGCCCGGGGCGAGCACGATCCGGGGGAAATCACCGTTGCCACCGTGGACGAGCATCCCGATGTCGGACTGCTCCGACTTCGTGGGCATGCCCGTCGACGGCCCCGAGCGCTGGGCATCGATAACGACCAGCGGCAGTTCGGCCGCACCGGCGTGCCCAATGCCCTCCTGCATCAGCGAGATTCCCGGACCCGAGGTTGCGACGAGGGAACGGACACCCGTGAGGGAGGCACCCAGGGCCATGTTGACCGCTGCGAGTTCGTCCTCGGCTTGGATTGCCGCGCCACCGTACGTCCCGATGTGGCGGGTCATGAACTCGAGGACCTCCGTTGCGGGCGTGATGGGGTAGCCGGCGAAGAAGCGGACCCCAGCAACGAGAAATCCGAACGCTGCCGCGTGGTTGCCGCTGATCAGGATGCGATCTTCGCTGGGAGTGTCGGTGAGTCGGATCGGGCCGGCGTTCTCCGCGAACCCGTGCTCGTCGGCGAAGGCGAAGCCCTCTCGCAACGCCTGCAGGTTTCTGGCGACGAGCTCGGGCCTCGCGGCGAAGCGTTCCTCGAGCACGGCGGCGGCCTCGGCATCGGCAAACGATAGGATGCGCGAAATCACGCCGAATGCCAGGCTGTTTTTGAACAGCTCGCGCCGGAGATCCCGAACGGCGAACCTGCCGAACGGGATCTCGATCACCGTGGTCTCTTCGGGCAGGAAGCCGCTGGGGAGCGGACCGGCCGACGAGTCGTACACGACGAAGCCGCCCGGGGCCACCCGGCTGCCGACCGTCTCGATGGCTTCGTCGTCGAACGCCACGAAGATGTCGACGTCGTCGCCCATGCCGGATCTCGGCTCGCTCGACCCGCGCAGGAGCGCAGCAGCCGGTCCGCCTTTGATGCGGGAGGCGACGTTGCGCGTGGAGTAGAGATGAAAGCCGCGCCGGGCGAGAACGTTGCCGAGGAGCGTGATCACCGTCAGCGACCCGTCGCCGCCCTGGCCGGCGACCATCGCGTTGACGTCGGAAAGTACCGCGGTCACGGAGTCTCGACTTCCGTCGTCGCCGGGGCGCCGGGGCCCTTCGTGTAGAAGGTCTTCGGGTTGAGCCAGCCCAGCGACTCGCGCTCCGCAAGCGTCGGCATCTCCGCCGGCAAGGGACGGTTCTTCTTCTTGGCTGCCGCGAGGCGCTCGAAGAGGAACATCCCCCGCGGTTCGGTCTCGAGGGGCTGCGTCTCGATCCAGCCGTCCTCGATCGCCGACTGCAACGCGCGATGTCCCGCCTCGGTGCGCACGAGGGTCAGGGTCCAGTCGTCGAGACCGACGCCTCCCGCTGAGATGTCGGCGTTCTCGGCGCCGTAGTCGAGACAGTAGAGACAGGCAGGTCGAGCAAAGTTCTGATACTGCTTCAGCGATGCCGTTCGGATCTCCCCGTCGTCGAGTCGCACGACCACCTTGCCCTTGATATTGATGTTCTCGATGCGGCTTGGTTCGACGTCGATCATCTCGCCGAGCTTGGTGATGCTCTCATGGGTGAACGACTCCGAACACAGCAATCCGATCACGAGACTGATGTTGTCTCGATACCACTTCGCGACGGACAATGAGATGCTGGAGTTCTGCTGCAGGCGAACGCCGTCGACCTGGCAGGGGACGCCGACGACGGCAATCGGCTTGACGTCTCGCTGCATTGCTTCGAGGAGGGCCAGGGTGTTGGGAGAGTACGTGTAACGCGATCCCGCCGCTCCGAGGACCTCCTCTCGTGTGGTGGCGAGGAGCGGCCGGCCGATCTGGCGCTGATCCGGTATCACATCACCGAGGACCGCCCCGCTCAGGGAATCGGTCTCGAGGCCGTGGATGAGCAGCGCCGACACGAGGCCACCGTCCTGGGCGCGAGCGACCCAATCAGGGTCGGTTGAGCGGGCGTAGACCCCGTATCCGTACACTCCGAAGCCCTCATTGACGGCGGGGGAGAGGAGATTGAGCATCTCCGGCAGATCCCGGTCCGCGGGTCGCAGGACCGGGCAGGCCTCGACACAGAGCACGCATCGGACACACGCTTCGGTCCTCGTGTCGATCGGACGCTCGTTCTCGTAATCGAAGACGTCGACCGGACAGATCGTCACACAGGAAGCGCAGCCGACACACTTCCCGGACTCGACAATCTCCTCCATCAAAAAGTCGACCGCCCGGAAGCCGCCCCGGTTGAGTTCGCGACGCCACGCATACGCCCACTCGTGGGGGTCCGCTCCGCCATCCCGAAGCATGCGGTAGCGCCCGCTCACACGAGTGGTCTTGGAGTCCATGCGGTTCTCCTGATCAAGCGGAGCCATATGAGTAGTCCTCTGTCCCGGGCGGTTGGGGTGATCGGCGTGATTCCGGTGTCGCCGGTCGATCGTCTTCGCATCTAACGGCCGCGGCCACCGACGACTCTAACTTGTCCCCGATTCGGTCGGGTTGCGCGGTCGCGGCGATCGGCGCTACCTCGGCGGCGCCCCGGACCGATCCAGGTTCTCTCGAGATCGCGGTGTTGCCCGATCTCGCGGAGTCGCGAAACCCGATGCTGCTGTGCCTGTGATCCATCGCGACGGGATGATTCGGACCGCCCTTCGATGTGCAGGTGATGTACGAGCCGGCTTCGGCCCGGGGGAGGGGACTCATGGAAGCTCGCTTCAGGACCAAGCCTGGATCGAGGTGGAGAGACGTCGAATACCCTCCTCCAAGTCGTTCTCGTCCGTGGCGAGGGAGATCCGCACCATGCCCGCTCCGGCCGGTCCGAAGGTCTCGCCCGGGGCAACGGCCACGCCGCTCTCTACGATGAGCCGCCGACACAGTTCGTATCCGTCGAGACCGGTCGATGAGGTGTCCGCCATGACGTAGAAGGCGCCATGAGGACTGCCGAGGAGGAGATCGGACTCGTTGAGCATGCGGACGGCTGTGTCGCGCCGGCGCCGGTAGGAGTTCCTCATGTCATCGACGCAGGCTTGGTCACCGCCGATCGCAGCCTCTGCAGCCTTCTGCGCCACCGAGGAGGCGCATGCCGTCACCGCCTCTTGTAGCTTGGAGATCAGCGAGGCAAGTTCGGGTGCGGCGGCGACATAGCCGATTCGCCATCCGGTCATGGCGTACGACTTCGATACGGAGAAGACACTGATGACACGCCCCGAGTTGTCCAGAGATGCCGGGCTGATGTGCTCTCCCTCGAAAACGATGTCTTCGTAGCATTCATCCGAGACGATGTAGAGATCGTGACGAGCGGCGATTTCGAGCAGTCCCTCGATCGTGGCCCGATCGAAGACACCCCCGGTCGGGTTGCCGGGGCTGTTGATGATGATGACCTTCGCCCGCGGCGTATCACGACACAGACGCTCCAACTCCCCGAGATCGGGGAGAAAGCCGAGTTCGGGAATGAGACGAAAGCGGAGGATGGGCGTGTTTATCACCCGGGCCATCATCTCGTAGTTCGGCCATGCCGGATCAGAGATGAGAACGACGTCACGCGGATCACATACGACCATCAGAGCCTGGAGAAGAGCGTTGACAGCCCCCGTCGTCACCACGACCTGATCGATCCCTACGTCGAAGCCATTCCGCTCGGATATTTTTCGAGCCATCGTCTCGCGAACGGACGGGATTCCGCGGTTCGCGGTGTACTTTGTGAAACCGTCGCTCGCGGCTCGGGCGGCTGCCTCGATGACGTGACTCGGCGTATCGAAATTCGGCTGACCCACCTCGAGATGCATGACGTCGGTCTGCTGAGCGGCCAGTTCCATGATCGCCCGGATTCCCGACCGGGGCATCTGGGAGATCGCCTGCGATGGGGGTTTCATCTCGACACCTCGCGGCTGTGACCCTCGATCACCCGGTCGACCTCTTCGCGGGTGACGCTCAGTTGGTCTCCGTAGATCCCGAGTTTGAGAGCGGCCATGGCCGTGCCTCGCTCGACGCCACCGCTGAGGTCTCCATCCAGAAGACCGACCAGTGTGCCTGCGGCAAAGGCGTCACCGGCTCCGATCCGGTCGACGGTCTCAGCAACGTATCCCGCCGCGGAGCCCGATTCCAAACCATCGAGCCAGAACGCTCCATCGGCGCCTGCGGTGAGCACGACCCGGGAAGTGCCGGCCAGGCCCTGCAGGTCCCGAAGCATCGCTTCGGGTGTGCCGTCGAAGCCGAACACGTCTCGAGCATCTTCGGTGGAGGTGATGAGCAGGTCGGCGTACTCCGCCATCACGGCGATCGTCTTTGCGCATTCGTCGGGTTCCCAGAGCTTGCGACGGTAGTTCACGTCGATTGAGACCATCGCTCCGGCCGCACGGCTTCTCCGGACCACGTCGATAGACAGGGATCTTGCCGAATCGCTGAGCGCGGGCGTGATCCCGCTGATGTGCACGATGCGGGCGCTCTCCAGGACGGGCCACTCGACGTCGGATGACGACATCGATGCCATCGATGAGTGCTCGCGGTCATACAGCGCGGCGACCGGCCGGGGTGGGCCGCTGAGTTCGATGAAATACAGGCCCATGCGTCCTTCATCGGACCAAGAAATGTGGTCGACGTCGACTCCGTGCTGGGCCACCTCCCGCGCGGCACGACGTCCGAGAGCGTTGTCGGGCAAGGACGACACCCAGGCGGTGCGAGCGCCCATCCGAGACGCTGCCATCGCCACGTTGGCCTCCGAGCCGGCGACTGCTACCCGAAACGAGGGAGCCGTCTCGAGGCGTTCACCCGTCGGCACCCAGAGCCGCAGCATGGCCTCGCCGATGGTGACGATGTCGTGATTCATGTGATCGCCTTGACGAAGGAGGATGCCGACGATCGTACTCGGACGACGTCGCCGGCTTCGAGAGCATCGCGGGAGAACACCGATCCCCCAACGCCGACGGCGAACGCACCGGCTGCGAGAAATAGGGATGCATTCTCAGCGGTCACACCACCGGTCGGGACCAGCCGGGGATGTCCCAACGGGCCGCTGATGGCCCGGATGTAGGCGGGACCGCCGAGGTGGATTGCAGGAAAGACCTTGACGGCGGCGGCCCCGGCTCGAACGGCGTGTGCTATCTCCGTCGGTGTCGCTGCTCCCGGGAGGATGGGCACGTTGCGACGCACGGCTTCGGCAATGACCGCAGGGTCGACCAGCGGAGACACGAGGAAAGCGGCTCCGCTGTCGACGGCCTTCTCGACGTCAGCAATGGTTCGCACGGTTCCCGCACCGACCAGCACATCCGCCGCTGTTCCGGCGATCCGCTCGATCGATCGGTAAGGCTCGGGAGAGTCGAGCGTCACCTCGAGAGCGGTGAAACCCCCCTCCATTGCGGCGTTGGCAACCATTGCGATGTGTCGCGACGGACAACCGCGCAGGATTGCGATGGCGGGGACACGCCGCAAGGCCTCGAGAAGGTCGACGGTCACGTGATCGCTCGGAGTGGGATGAACACCATCAGCAATATATATTCTATAAGAAGCGCTCGTCGGTTAGAGCGGCGAGTGCGGCAGGTTCCTTGCGGTCTCATCGATCCAGGTCATCGCGGAATCTACTCGTCGGCGGCAGGGGATGTCGGATTTCGGGCGAGTATGCGCGTTGATCCCCGGATAGCGGCGGTTGGTCTCACCGACGGGGTCCGGGGCGTTCAGTCAGGAATGTCGACGCCGGCCGAGGACGCTTCGATCATGCGTTCGGAGACGGAGTGCAGGGCGGCCTGGAGATGGGCGGTCAATTCGGCCACAGCCACCTCGATCTTGCCATCCATGACCACCTCGTGGAGACGGCGGTGCTCTTCGAGGACGAGGTCGGTGTTGCGACGCGGGGCAGCGGAAAGCGTCCAGTACCGAATGATGTGAGAGTTCAACACGTCGATGATTCTCAGCATCCAGGTCGACGGGTGGGCTGCGACGAGCGTCAGGTGGTAGACCCGATGGGTCTCCTCAACCGCGCCGCGGTCCGGCGGTTTGCGCACCAATTCGACCGCCAGGGCGTCGTACGCCTTCTGAAGCTCTGTTCGCCATCGGTCGTCGCCGTACTGCATCGATGATCGCAGGGCCAGCGGCTCGAGCGCCACACGCAACTCGTGCACGCCGTAGGCTTCCTCGAGCGACACCGGCGTGACACGGGCGCCGCGCTGGGGCGTGATTTCGAGGAGGCCCTCGGCGGCCAGCCGCTGGAACGCCTCACGCAGTGGGGTTGGACTCACCGACCAGCGCTTCCCCAGCACTCCCGGTTGTAGCTTCTGTCCGGGCTGAAGATCGCCTGAGAGGATGGCAGCCCGTAGCTCGCGATCCACCTGGTTGACACTGGTGCCGACCCTGTGGGCGCCGCTTGACACGGCTCGGATTCCTGATCCGTGAGGGCGTATCCGGCACGTCGTCGGAAGCTCGGACGGCGATGAACGACTTGCTCTCGCATCTCAGGAGGACTGGAACTATATTTCTTGGAAGGCCGCACCCGCGGTGAGGGAGAGGGAGAATCCAATGATGAGACATCGAGCTTGGTTCGGAAGGCGGATTGCTGTACTGCTGGCGGTTCTGGCGCTGGTTGCCGCTGCATGCAGTTCCTCCTCGGACGAGACAACAACTACGCCACCGACAACGTCGGCCGGCGGAACCGAGACCACGACGACCGCCGCCGGAGGTGGGGGCGATGAGACCACAACAACGGCGGCACCGGCGGCACCGGCTGAGAAGCCGGTGATCGTTGCTGCTCTGAGCGATACGGTCAACACCGTTGAACCGCACACTTTCCGCTCTACTTCCGCATACGCGGCGACGCACGCGGTCTACGAGCCGTTGATCGTTCAAGAGTTGAGCGAGCAGGAGGGCGGTTGGCTTCTCGGCAGCCGCGAGAGCCACGTTGGTGCAGGTGCTGCGAGCTACACGGTCGAGTTGACCGATGGAGGCATGCTGGCCACGTTCACGCTGCGGCCGGAGGCCAAGTCCGACAACGGTGATCCGTTGACGGCCGACGACTACCGGTACGTGTTCCAGCGTTCCATTGAAGGGCCGGGTTACATCGGCGTGCTCCTCCCGTTCATCGGCGTGTCTTCTGCGGACCAGCTGACGGTGATCGACGACTACACGTTCCAGATCGAGACCAGCGTGCAGAGTCCGCTGTTCGAGCGGTTCATGACGTTCCAGGTGTTTGGAGCGCTCAATGAGAAGCTGCTTGCGGAGAATGCGACGGATGAGGATCCCTGGGCCTTCGAGTACCTCGGTGACAAGAGCGCCGGTTCGGGTCCGTACTTCATCTCGAAGTACAGCCCTGATTCGGAGATCATCCTCGATCCGAACCCCAACTACTGGGACGCCGCGAGCGTGGCGAACGCAGGTGTCGTGATTCGCACGGTTCCGGACGCCAATCAGCGAGCGCAGTTGGTACAGGCCGGCGAGATCGATATCGCGACCGGGATCCCCGAACGTCTGTTGCCGGCGTTGGAACAGGATTCGAACGTCAAGGTGCTGAAGATCCCGACAACCGGTGTCTCGTACATGGCGATGAATCTCAACTTGATCCCGAACGTCGATGTGCGCAGGGCCATCATCAATGCGGTGCCGTACCAGGCGCTCATCGACCAGGTCATGTTCGGCTATGCGGCTCCGGCGCAAGGTGTCGTGACATCCCAGATGGAGACGTTCGATCCCGCCGTGGGCGCCGGCTACACCACCGATTTCGATCTGGCCACCGAGTTCCTCGCCGCCTCAGGGGAGAGCGATGTCAATCTCGTGCTGGGTGTTCGTGAGTCGCGTCTCGTCGATCAGGAGGCAGCGGTTCTCATCCAGGAGAACCTGCGTCAGGTCGGCATCAACGTCGAGGTTCAGGTGCTTCCGGATGCCGATTGGGCGACCAAGGCCTCGGCCGGCGAGTTGCCGCTGCTCATCCATGACTGGTTCTCATGGGGTGAGGATCCGTTCTATCAGATGCAGTTCCTCAGTCAGTGTGGATCATTCGTGAACTACTCCGGGTTCTGTGACGAGGCGTACGACGAGTTGGTCGACACCGGGAAGTTCTCGATCGACCAGGCGACGCGAGATGACGTGTCGTCCCAGGCACAACAGATCTTCTTCGACAATGCGGTGTGGGCTCCGCTGTGGTCCGCCACGCGCACCGTCGTCGTCGGGAAGTGTGTGACCGGGTTGGAGCTCGGCTACTCGCTGGTTCCTTCGTTCAGATTCACGACGAAGACCGACGATTGCTAGCACCAATCGATCAACCGAATGCGTGAGGAGAGCCGTGAAGGGGCAGGGTCGGAGACCTGCCCCTTCACTACGATGAGGTGACATGGGGCGATACCTGGGTAAACGGCTGCTGATTTCGGTCGCCACGATTGTCGGCATCGTGGTCATCGTGTTCTTCATCGTGCGCGTGCTTCCGGGCGATGCAGCGATCGCTCGGGCCGGTCCGTACGCCAACGAGGAGAAGGTCGCCGAGATTCGAGACAAGTACGGGTTCGACGATCCGATGCCCGTCCAATTCGTCGACTACTTCACCGGTGTGTTCACCGGAGATTTCGGTGTCTCGATTCGCACCGACGGCGACGTACTCGAAGAGCTCCTGATCCGTCTCCCAGCGTCCCTGGAACTCGCGTTCTATTCGGTGCTCATGGCGACACTCGTCGGGATTCCTCTCGGAATCCTCGCGGCCGCGCGCCGTGGCACGTGGATCGACGGCGGGGCGCGTGTGTTCGCCGTCTTCGGTTCTTCGATGGCGCTCTTCTGGCTGGGGCTGCTGCTGATCTATTTCTTCTTTTTCCGGCTACGTTGGTTCCCCGGTCCGATCGACCGGCTCCCGATCGGCACTGAGCCGCCGCCGATGATCACCGGCTTCTACACGTTCGACGCGGCACTGCGGGGAGATTTCGGTCTGGTGTTTGAGGCGTTTCGCTATCTGGCCCTTCCGGTGATCACGCTCGGTTTCGTGCTCGCGGCACCCATCCTGAAGATGGTTCGGGCTTCGATGATCGAAGCCCTGGACTCAGAGCACGTTCGGACCGCCCGCGCCATCGGTGTGCCTCCGCGCTCCATCCTCTTCCGAGACGGGTTCCGCAATGCCCTGCTTCCGGTGATCACGGCGATCGGCATCGTGTTCGGATACATGTTGGGTGGGAACATCATCGTCGAGTTCCTCTTTGCGTGGCCGGGGGTGGGCCGATATGCGTACAGCGCCATCCAGGTGAACGACCTCGAGGCTCTGCAGGGGTTCGTGATCATGGTGGGGATCCTGTATGTGATTCTGAACGTGGTCATCGACGTGAGTTACGCGTGGATCGACCCGCGCATTCGTCTCGGTAAGAAGGTGAGCTCGTGAGCACGACCGATCCAGCGCGTCACGGCGATGCTTCCGGAGATCGAGGTCGGGCCGCCCGATCGGGCCGGAGTTTTGAGGCACCGGAGATCGGCGGTGAGACCGTGCGGCCGCCGTTGTGGCGCCGCAAGCCACTGCTCATCGTCGGGTTCATGATCCTGACGATCTTCATACTGCTGGCCGTGTTCGGGCCCCTGTTCGTGACCGACCCTCGTGTCATCGACACGACCAACACGTATCGGCCGCCCTCATCGGATTTCTGGTTCGGGACCGACAAGTTCGGACGTGATGTGTTCGCTCGAGCTGTGCACGCGGCCCGGCTCGATATTTCCATCGGCATCGTCGTTGCGATCGCAGCGATGGTCGTGGGTTCGACGATCGGCGTCATTTCGGGATACTTCGGTGGATGGGTCGATGAGGGGTTGATGCGGATAACTGATGTCGTGCTGGCCTTCCCGGGGTTCGTTCTCGCCCTCGTCCTCGTTGCGGCCATCGGCAACAGCATTCCCAACGTCGTCGTAGCGGTCACGGTCGCCTACATACCCTATTTCATCCGGCTCACGCGCGCCCAGGTCCTCGCGGAGCGTGAACTCGAATACGTCGACGGCGCCAAGCTTGCAGGCAACGGGAGATGGCGAATCGCGTTCCGTCACGTGCTGCCCAACTCCATGGGATCGTCGGTGGTGCAGGCGGCGCTCGTCGCGGGTTGGGCCATTCTCACCGTCGCCGGCTTGGCTTTCCTCGGTGTGGGAATCCGGCCTCCCACCTCTGAGTGGGGTGTGATGGTGGCGGAGGGCGCTCCGGACATCATGACCGGCCAATGGTGGACGGCACTGTTTGCCGGAGGGATGATCGTCCTGGCGGCGATGGCCTTCCAGTTCATCGGCGACGACCTCGGTACGGAGGAAGTGTGAGCCTCCTCGAAGTCAGTGGACTGACGGTCGGCGTCGAGCACAGCCCACATGCGCTCTTGCGGGACGTGGATTTCACCGTTGAGGCGGGCCAGATCATGGGTCTCGTCGGTGAGTCCGGGTCGGGCAAGACGATGAGCGCGCTGGCGATCATGGATCTCCTACCTGCCGGTATCGAACGCCGGGCGGGCACGGTGCGGCTCGATGGGCGCGACCTCGTTGCGCAGGACCGCGAGACGGTGGACCGGAATGCCAACGACATGACGATGATCTTCCAGCACCCTCGCAGTGCACTCAACCCGACCATGCGGGTGGGGCGACAGATCGGGAGGGCACTCGAGATCAACCAGGACATGGGGAGGGCAGCTGCGCGTTCCCGGGCCACGGAGATGCTCAATCATGTGGGTATCCCCGGCGCCGACCGTGTGGCGCGGGCGTACCCTCACCAGCTCTCCGGAGGGATGTGTCAGCGTGTGATGATCGCGATGGCGCTGGCCTGCCGGCCCCGGGTCCTCATCGCGGATGAACCGACGACCGCTCTCGACGTGACGATCCAGGCACAGATCTTCGATCTCATCAACGACCTCGTAGAAGAGACCGGCTGTGGTGTGCTGTTCATCACCCACGATCTCGGAGCCATCGCCGAGATGTGCGACCGGGTGACCGTTCTGTACGGCGGGCAGGTCATGGAGACGGGCGACGTGCGCCAGGTGTTCACCGACTCGCGCCACCCCTACACGCAGTTCCTGTTCGATGCCGTCGTGCGTGAGGCAGATCCGAGCGTCGAGGAGAAGGACGTGAACTTTGCCTTGCAGGGATGCCGTTTCGGTCACCGCTGTCCGTATGCATTCGATGCCTGCGCCGAATTCCCATTGCTTCGCGAGGTTGACACGGGGCATCTCACCTCATGTTTCTTGCATCAGAAGGAGAACGCGCTTGGCTCTGCTTGAAGTTCGCGACCTCCACAAGAGTTTCGGCCACGGTCGCACGCTCACCCCTGCCGTGCGCGGTGTCGATCTCGAGGTCGATCGGGGAGAGACACTCGGACTCGTTGGAGAGTCCGGTTGCGGAAAGACGACGCTCGGTCGGGTCGTCGTCGGTCTCCAGGAACCCTCTTCCGGCGCCATCTACTTCGACGGGGAGTTGCTCGATGGCAAGATGTCGCGACCCGAGTATCGACGTCGCGTTCAGATGGTGTTCCAGCACCCTGCGCAGTCGCTCAACCGACGCATGCGAGTGGACACGACGCTGGCGGAACCGCTCCGGTTGCTCAAGGTCGCTCCCCGCGATGAGGTGGCGGGGCGGATCGATGAGGTCATGCGCCTGGTCGGAATGGGACCCGACTATCTGAAGCGGCGCCCCGGTCAGCTCTCGGGTGGCCAGCAGCAGCGAATCGCCATTGCCCGGGCCCTCATGCCGGGCCCCGACCTCGTGGTGCTCGATGAGCCGACGTCGAGCCTCGACCAGTCGGTCAGGGGTCGGATCATCGCGTTGCTGCGCTCCATCCAGGAGGAGCAGGACGTCGCCTACGTCTTCATCAGCCATGACCTGTCAACGGTCCGGCGCATCGCGGACCGCGTCGCGGTGATGTACCTCGGTCGAATCGTCGAGATTGCTCCCACCGAGCAGGTTTTCAAGGATCCGCAACACCCTTACACCAAGGCCCTTCTCTCGGCCGTGCCGTCGATGGATCTCGACAACCGTGGAAGTCGGATCATCCTCGCTGGAGAAACGCCGAGTCCGAGCGACGTTCCGGTCGGTTGTTCCTTCCAGGATCGGTGTCCGCTGGTTCATGAGCGATGCGGTCTGGAGGAACCCCGCCTCGTCTCGCTTGGGGACGGTCGCAAGGTGGAGTGTTTTGCGGTGACCGATCCGAATTGATCGGATCAGCTCATGATCCTCGTGACTTCGTCCGGGTCCAGGTAAACCATGACGGAGGCGATTCTCTCGTCACGGACCTCGATGACCTCGGTGAACGAGATCTGGTAAGGCTTGCCGGTGGGAGCCGTTCCTGAACTCGTGAACTCGACGACAACGACCTCCCCGTCGGTCATGATCGCATCGACGGACATCTGCTCATCGGGGAGCCGCCGGTGGAGGTCCTCGATGTGGGACCGGATGACGGGAAGCCCCTCCTGCCAACCGTCGAGCGCACTCCAGTAGCGGGCATCGGGGTGGTAGAGGTCGGCCAGGGCGTTCGCGTCCTTGGCGTTGTATGCCTCCACGATGCGGGTCACGATCGCCCGGGCTGAGCGGCGAGATGGCTCCATGTGCTTCCTCCGTGGCTGGAATATATCATGCGGGCGCTATCAGACCGGAGGCAGTCCATGGAGAACGAACGTGGGATCGGGCTCGTACTGGGGAGCTCGGTGGCTCCTGAGCGCCTTTCCGCGGCTGCCGCCGGTGCGGAGGCCGGCGGGTTCGATGAGCTCTGGTTGGCTGAGGATTTCTTCTTCACCGGTGGTATCTCAGCGGCGACCGCGGTTCTGGCGGCCACGAACCGTATCGGAGTTGGGCTGGGTGTCGTGTCGGCGGTGGCACGCCATCCTGCACTGCTCGCCATGGAGATCGCCACCGTGAGCCGGATGTTCCCGGGGCGGCTGACGGCGGGTGTTGGGCTGGGCGTTCCGGCATGGATCCGCCAGATGGGTCTCTATCCCCCGACCGCTTTGGGGGCTGTTCGGGAGTGTGTCACCGGTGTTCGTCGATTGCTTCGAGGTGAGGAGCTCACCGAGCAGGGTCGGGTGTTCGAGTTCGACCGGGTGCGGCTCACCTACCCCGAAGGAGATCAGCCCACACCGATCCACATGGGAGTCTCCGGCCCGAAGATGTTGCGCCTGTCTGGAGAGATCGCAGACGGCACGGTGCTGAGCGTCGCGGCCAGCACCGAGTACGTTCAATGGGCTCGTGAGCGAATCGAGGAGGGGCGGGCGATCGGCGGCCGAACCGCGAAGCACCGGGTCACGGTGTTCGCTCTGTACTCCGTAGATGGCGACGAAGATGTTGCCCGTGCTGCGGTTCGTAGACCGCTCGCGTTCTACAAGTCGAACGGTCCGAACGCTCTAACCGACGTGGCGGGGATCTCGGACCAGCTCCGGGACATCCTCGATCGCGGCGGCTACGACCGACTCGTCGAGGAAATGCCGGAGTCCTGGGTGGAGCGGTTGACGATCGCCGGTACGCCGGAGCATTGTGCCGCCAGGATTCGTGCGTTCCACGAAGCCGGTGCCGACTCGGTGGCCCTGTTCCCGATGCCGAGTGATCAGGTGGACCGAGTCGTGCGTCTCACCGCCGACGAAGTACTTCCCCGGCTCACAGACCGCTAGATCGCCGGGCGGCCGAAGGCGTCGCGGTGCAGCGCCACGTCGTTGTTCTCGTGGAGGATGG
>JAUVNV010000117.1 GCA_030599515.1 Acidimicrobiia bacterium | reverse complement strand
GTGCTGACCCGTCCCGGCATTGTCAGGGCTGCTTCCCGCCCTCGCCCCCGTTCCGGGGTTCAGGCTGCCCTCAGCTTCACCCAGCCGCTACGACGACCAGGCCACGGTGCCCTTTCATCACCGCACGCTTCACGAGCGCCTCGTGGCGCACCAACTCGTTGACCAACACCGCCTGCTCACACCGCAGATCCGAGATCTCCGCCTCAACCTCACGGAGCCTCGAAGCCATCTCATCAGCGGTACGAGTATGGAACAACATGCGAACAACGTATCAACCCGGTATGACAGAAAACGCTGCTACGACGAAAGAATCTCAGAAATCTCGGCACCGATTGAATTGGGAATCCGAACTGCTTCGACAGCGGAGTCGACGACTTCAGAGAGCCATGGATCGGACACGGGGAGGCGATTCACCATGACCCGGAACCAGATCCGGGCGGCAACAGTTTCGACGAGATCTGTCGATTCGGTTCCTCCCGGCAACTGACCGCGCTCGATAGCGCGGCCAACGATGATCCCGGCCTGTTCGAAGCGCTCGGACCAGAACGCATCGGCGATTTGGCGGATCGACGACGAATCCGCCGCTTCGATCGCAGCGGCGGCGATCGACCGGCCGATCGGCGCAGAGATGTTCGCCGCGATCAACTGACCCAGGGCGATCATGTCTCTCGTAACGTCGCCGGTGTCGGGAACCGGGATCTTCGCGCTCCCTCGTTCGAGAAGGGCCTCGAGCACAACCTGGTCCGCGGTCCCCCATCGTCGGTAGATCGTCGTCTTGTGGACACCCGATCGATCGGCGATCCGCTCGACGCTCAGCGATCCCCAGCCAACGTCGGCGAGTTCCGCCAGGGAAGCAGCGAACACCGCTTCACGCACACGCCTTGTTCTTCCGCCTGGTCGTTTCATCTCATCCATGCTTTCACGTTAATACAACTTCTTGTTGCATTGGATGATCGTCTCGACTAGCCTAACGCCACCAATCGTCGCATTAGGAGTGAAACCATGAGAGAACTCACCACGAGCATCGTGATCGAGAGCACACCGGAAGCGGTGTGGGAGATCCTGATGGACTTCGAGACCTACCCCGAGTGGAATCCTTTCGTCACGATGATCTCCGGCCATGCTGCGGTGGGCGAACGCCTCGTCGTAACGCTTCAGAATCCGGGTGGCAAGAAGATGAACGTCTCCCCAACGGTGACTGCAGCCGAGAGGGACCGCCGGTTCTCGTGGCTGGGAAGACTCGGCGTGAAGGGCCTGTTCGATGGCCACCACCACTTTCAGATCGAACCGATCACCGACGGGTCTGTTCGATTCACACAGAACGAGGACTTCAACGGCATCCTCGTTCCGTTCGTTTGGAAGACGCTGGACTCCAAGACCAGAGCGGGTTTCGCGGCCATGAACACCGCTCTCAAAGAGCGGGTGGAGGCTCGTTAGTTACCCGGTCGCTCCCTGGCGATCAACTCCCCCTGGAGTTGCTTCACGCTCTGAGTCAACGACACGTGGTACACGTGCGGATTGACGAGGCGTCGGACACCCACGTCGAGACGCTCCAGATCGGCGATCCTGCGCCGTCTCATCTCATCGAGGGACGGCGTCGAACCGATCCGTTCACCGTCCCGGTAGGAAGGAACGACCAGCTCCTCGACGTCACGGATGTTCTCGAGCCGTCGAATGATGCCGGCGCGGTGCGGGTGGTACAGATCGAGACTCTCACCGAAGGAGAGATCCTCATTTCCAGCCGACACGACGTCTGCCGTGGCGAGGCCACGGTCGTCGTAGATCCGCCAGACACGCTTGTCGCCGGGAATCGGCATCTTCTCCGGTGTGTCCGAGATCTTCATCGCGGGGAGCCACTCCCCCGTTCCATCGATCGCAACGAGCTTGTACACGCCTCCGAGCGCCGAGTAACCCTGCGACGTGATCAGCCGGGTTCCCACACCGTAGATGAGCCGGTGAAGCACGGCTGCGCCGTCGACGCCGTATCGAGGCGCCTCTTCGACGATCTGGGCCCGGATCTGCCACATCGCCAGCTCGTCGAGTTCGGATGAGAGGACAATTCGAGCGTCCGGAAACCCCCCGTCGTCGAGCATCCGGGCGGAGCGGACAGCAAGGTGGGCGAGGTCACCCGAGTCGAGGCGGATCCCGACCGGCTCATGGCCCTCGGTTCGCAGCTCCTTGAACACCGTGATCGCGTTCGGGATGCCGCTCTCCAGCGTATCGATCGTGTCGACGAGCAGGAGGCACTCGTCCGGGTAGGTAGCGGCGTAGGCCCGGAATGCGCCGATCTCACCCTCTCCGAGCGCCATGAAGAGCTGCACCATCGAATGCGCATGGGTGCCCTGCGGGTCGATACCCATCGCGTGGGACGCGCCGACGTTGCTCGACGCGTCTGCACCACCGATGAGCGCCGCCCGGGTACCGGCGTTGGTCCCGACGTCGGGTCCGCGGCGCATCCCGAACTCCAGCACCGGGCCACCGGCTGCCGATTCGGCCACGCGAGACGCCTTCGTCGCAACCAGCGTCTGATAATTGAGGTGGTTGAGAAACGAGGTCTCGAGGATCTGAGTGATCGCCAGGGGCCCCTCGACGATCGCAATCGGTGCGTGCCCGTGAACGACCCGTCCCTCCGGCACGGAACGGATCGAGACACCCTCGAAGTCGCAGGTGTCCGCGAGCCAGGACAGGAAGCCTTCGTCGAAACGACGCCGGCCGCTCGTGCAACGTTGAGCTCGAAGACGATCGAGGTCCTCATCACGAACCCGTGTGGTCTCGATCCAATCAAGGAGCCACTCGAGACCGGCGAACACCGCGTAGCCGGCCTGATGACGCCCGTAGTCGGGGTAGCGGCGGAAGAAGTAGTCGAACTGCGCGGTGCGTTCGTGCAGCCCGTACTTCCAGTACAGCTGCGCCATGGTGAGCTGGTACTGATCGGTGAACAAGAATCCCTCAGTCAGATCACGACGGTTAATGGTCATACGTCACACGATACGAGACATCAGACATGAGACGCGAGACTCGAGAATGGAATGGGTGTCTGTGTCTCGCATCTCGTGCCAACTCTCGGCTACTCGGCTACCCGCCTTCGGTCATCGAGCGAACGTCGAGGGCCGCGTCGAGTTCGTCCTCCGGGAGGACTTCCATCTCGAGAGCGACCTCCCGAACACCGCGACCCTCGGCGAATGCCTTCTTGATGACCACCGCGACCTTGTCGTAGCCGATGTGGGGCACGAGGGACGTCGCGACGATGGCGTTCTGGTCGAGCAGGTACGCCGCCCGCTCGACGTTCGCCGTGATGCCGTCGACTGTCATGTCTTTCAGGACACGGGCGCCGGCTGCGAGCAGCTCGATCGACTCGAGCATGGCATGGCTCATCACCGGCATCATGACGTTCAGCTCGAAGTTGCCGTTCGCACCGCCCCAGGTGATCGTGACGTCGTTCCCGAAGACACGAGACGCGATCATCATCACGGCCTCGGGGATCACGGGGTTGATCTTCCCCGGCATGATCGACGAACCCGGCTGGAGTGACGGGAGAGCGATCTCGCCGATTCCGTTGCGTGGGCCCGAGGACAACCAGCGAAGATCGTTGACGATCTTGAACATGGACGTCGCCACGGTCTTCAATACGCCGGACGCGTTCACGTAAGCATCCTTCGCCGCCTGGGCCTCGAAGTGATTCCCTGCCTCAACGAATGCGTAGCCCGACCGGCGACTCATGATCTCGATCGTCCCCGCGGCGAAACCCGCAGGGGCGTTGATCCCGGTGCCTACTGCAGTTCCACCGAGTGCCAACTCACGCAGTTCGGGGAGCACCGTTTCGATTCGACCGACGGCCTTGTCGATCTGTGCCGCGTAGCCGGCGAACTCCTGGCCGAGCCGGACCGGCGTGGCGTCCTGGAGGTGCGTGCGGCCGGATTTGAGAACATCGTCGAACTCGATCGCCTTGGCATCGAGACTCGTCTTGAGGTTGCGCAGTGCCGGGAGGAGGTCCTCTTCCATCGCTGCGACCGCCGCCACGTGCATCGCCGTTGGAATGACATCGTTCGAAGAAGTACCCGCGTTCACGTGATCGTTCGGGTGCACGAGTTTCGAGCCGAACTCGCCAGCGAGGATCTCGGTCGCGCGATTCGCCAACACTTCGTTGGCGTTCATGTTGGTCGACGTGCCGGATCCGGTCTGGAAGATGTCGACGACGAATTCGTCATCGAATCGACCGGACATCATCTCTTCGGCTGCCTCGATGATGGCATCGGCCTTCTCGGCGTCGACGCTCCCCATCGACCTGTTCATCTCGGCTGCGGAACCCTTGATGAGGCCGAGGGCCCAGATGAACCGGCGTCCGAAACGCAGGTTGGAGATCGGGAAATTGTCGACGGCCCGCTGGGTCGATGCCCCGTAGTAGGCGTCATCGGGGACAGAGACCTCACCCATCGAGTCACGTTCGATCCGCATGCGAGCTCCTTTGTAGCGGGTACCGCTCCAGGATACCTTCGCGGGGGTGGGTCCCGACCAGAGGAGATCGGAAGGATTTAGTGCTCTAGCGCTCGCACAACCGCGGCCGGGAAGATCGTGCCGACATCGCCCTCGACGCGGAGGGTGACGAACGGTGACCGATCGTGCTCGGTGGCGCCACGGTTAACGACCGCGTACGGCGCCCCGTGACGGGCAGCCTCGAGCGGAATGTCGGCAGCCGGGGTCACCGCGAGCGTCGATCCAAGGGCGATCGCCATGTCGGCATGATCCGCCGCATCGAACGCTCGAGCAAGGTCGACGGCTCGCAACTGCTGACCGAACGAGATCGTCGCCGGCTTCAGATAGCCACCGCAGTCACAGAGGGGAGGTTCGCCGGTCTCTTCGAACAGTGCGAAATGCTCGTCCGGTTCGGACCGGGCACCGCAACTCTGACACTCGATCAAGGCGTTCGTGCCGTGGATCTCGACGAGGAGGCCTGATGCAGTCCCTGCCACCCGGTGCAGACCGTCGACGTTCTGCGTCACGACGAGTTCGATCCGACCGGCTCGCTGCAACTCGGCAATCGACTTGTGCACGGCGTTCGGTCGTGCAGAGCCGAAGGCCTCACGATCCTCAGCCTTCTGTCTCCAGTACTCGACTCTGGCATCGTGCTGTGACATGAACGCGTCGTAGAAGATGGGTCGTCTCGTGTTCCACACACCCTCGGGACCCCGATAGTCGGGAATGCCGCTCGCCGTCGAGATGCCGGCGCCGGTGAACACCAGGAGACGCTCTGCGGTCGCGAGCATCGACGCCAGGCGGGCGATGCCTTCTGCTTGATCGACGATCGCGGTCATTGTGGCCCCCGGAACACGTCGAGGATCACGACGACGAATGCCACTGCAGTCGCAGCGATGACGGCTCGCCGAACCCACACCCAGCCCTTCCAAACACCGAACTCCTCGATGGCCTCCTTCAGCGGAGCCTCGCTGTAGATGAGCGCACGAAGCGCCATCTCCTCTCGAGTTCGAGATCCGCCGAACCGACCTCCACTTCCCGCCACGACCTCACCCGGATCGTCGATTCCGCTGGCCCGTCGCTGAATCGGCTGGATGAGCCACACGAGGAGGGAGAGGACGGCCACCCCTGCCAGCAGGACCCACCAGTTGGTGACGGCGAAGAGAGCCACGAGGCCGACGACCCAGGCCACCCAGATACGCGACATCTCGGTGACGTAGCGTCGCGCATCGTCGGCGTCGGAGAACCAGTTCATTGCCAACATTCTACGGAACACGTCGGGTTCACCGTCGGCGGAGCCGCTACCGTGCCCGCATGTCACCCAGCGACACCACCACCTTCGTTCCGAGTGAGCTCGAAGGAGTCGACCGATACAAGCTCCTCACCGGCCTGGTCGTGCCAAGGCCAATTGGTTGGATCGGAACCCTTGGACCGGACGGTGGTCAGAACCTCGCACCGTTCTCGTTCTTCACCGTCGTCGCCGGTACGCCACCGACCGTTCTCTTCTCCCCCGGCCATCGAGCAGGAACGCCGAAGGACACGCTCGCCAACGTCGTCGCGAGCCGCGAGTTCACCGTCAGCGTCGTCGATGAATCCCTGGCGGAGGCGATGAATCTCACGTCGGGCGAATTTCCTCCGGACACCGACGAGTTCGCCGTTGCGAACCTCACCGCGCGAGCCGGTGACGTGGTCGCCGCTCCCCTGGTGGCCGAGGCGCCGGCCGGCCTCGAGTGTCGTGTCACCCGCATCGTGGAACTCGCCGATCCGCCGACGAACGCTGTCGTGTTCGGCGAAGTGGTTCGTATCCACGTTCGCAGCGATCTGCTCGACGGGATGAGAGTCGACACCGTCGGTCTCAAGGCAGTCGGGAGAATGGCGGGCAGCGCCTACACCCGCATCGCCGACGGCTACTTCGAGATGGACCGACCGGTCTGAACGTGATCACGCCCCGGTACAGCACATCGGACTCACCTGACGGCTGCGTACCCCTCGGACTCGAGGCGCTCGGCGACCTCGGGGCCACCTGACTCGACGACGCGCCCGGCGACCATGACGTGGACCCGATCGGGGTTCATGTACCGCAGGATCCGGCTGTAGTGCGTGATCACCAACACGCCGAGCGACGGGCTGCGGAGCCTCTCCACCATGGCGGCAACCTCACGAACAGCATCGATGTCGAGACCGGAATCGATCTCGTCCAGGATGGCGACCTTCGGTGACGCAACGGCGAGTTGGAACATCTCGGAACGCTTCTTCTCACCACCGGACAGGCCGGTGTTGATCGCCCGATCCATGAAACGATCCATGCCGAGGAGTCGCGATGCGTCGTCGGCTCTTATCCGGGCTGCAGACGGATCGACGGCAACCCCGGTCATCTCCACGACGAGGTCATCGAGAGACACGCCCGGTACCTCCGTCGGATACTGGAACGCCTCGAAGAGACCGATTCGCGCCCGCTCATGCACCGGGAGACCCATCACCTCGACACCTCCAACGAGGGCAGATCCGGAAGCGTCGTAGTCGCTGCTTCCCATGAGGACGTGCGTGAGTGTGGACTTCCCCGACCCGTTCGGTCCCATCAGAGCATGCACTTCACCGAACGGCACGGTGAGGTCGATCCCCTTGAGGATCTCCAGGTCGCCGAGGCGGGCCTTGAGGTCGGTGATCTCCAGAGCGTTCGACATCAGGACTCCCCTTCGATGGTCAGATAGACGACACCGTCTCGTACGGCCGTCGGATACACGGGGACCGCAGTGGTCGCAGGAAGCGCGCCGGGCTCACCGGTCGTGAGGTCGAACGGCGACCCGTGTCGCGGGCACTCAACCTCACCGTCGAAGACGTCGCCCTCTGCGAGCGAGGCCTCTGCGTGGCTGCAGCGATCACCGATGGCATGGACCACGTCACCCATGCGGAAGAGGGCGATCTGCTCGCCTTCGACCTCGACACGGATTCCGCTGCCGTCCGGTAATTTGGCGAGAGGTGCGATCTTGATGTCCATCACACCCTGCCTTCCGCCTGCGCCGTCTCGTACTTGCGGTTGATCCACTCACGAACCGGCGTGGCGAGCTCAGGATGCGGCAGCTTCCCGAGAGCCTCCTCGAAGAACCCCCGCACCTGGAGCCGCTCTGCACGCTCCGGATCGAGCCCGCGACTCATCAGGTAGTACTTCTGTTCACCGTCGAGCGGGCCAACCGTCGACCCGTGGCCGCACTTCCCGTCGTTGGCGAGAATTTCGAGGTTCGGAACCGACTGTGCCGACGCTCCGTCCGACAGAATGAGGTTGCGGTTCGTCTG
>JAUVNV010000009.1 GCA_030599515.1 Acidimicrobiia bacterium | reverse complement strand
GGGGTGTCGATGTCGAGTCAGGGGCGTTGGGCGCAAGGACGCAGGACGAAGGCGCAGTCGGGACTGCGTCGAGGACGAGGACGCCGCGAGCGGCGTCCCTGGCCGACAGAACGGCGCAAAGGTTTGTGGACATAGCACTAGTCGCGCACGATGCGGATGAATCGGCGCTTTCCGACCTGGACCACCGAGTCGATGACGACTGTGGAATCGACGAACTCCGTATCGACTCGTTCGCCGTCGATCTTCACCGCTCCTTGCTTGATCATGCGGCGAGCCTCTGACCTCGACGCCACGAGACCGGTGTCGCCGAGGAGGGCCGGGAGAGATATCTCCCCTACGGCCGACAGTGTGTGCGTGTCGACGTCGTCGGGCACCTCGTGGGAGCGGAACAGCCGGTCGAACGCAGCCTCTGCCTCGAATGAACCGGCCGCGGTGTGGTACCTGGTCACGATGCGACGGCCGAGTTCCCGCTTTGCTTCCCCGGGGTGCAGGGAGCCGTCGGAGAGACCGCCCTCGAGCATCTCGACTTCTTCATCCGTCGCTCCCGCAGCCAGGCGGTACCAATCCGCCATCACGTCATCGGGGATCGACATGACCTTGCCGAACATGTCGGCCGGTTCGTCACGGACGGAGATGTAGTTGCCGAGCGATTGGGACATCTTCTTGACTCCGTCGGTGCCGACGAGCAGGGGAACCGTAACAACGGCCTGCCCGCGCTGCCCCCGGCGCTCTTGGAGATCTCGTCCGACGAGCAGATTCCAGAGCTGGTCCGTACCCCCGATCTCGACATCGGATCCAACCGCGACCGAATCCATGCCTTGCAAGAGCGGATAGAGGAACTCGATCATCGAGATGGGTTGGTGGGCGTCCCACCGCTTGGTGAAGTCGTCCCGATCCATGATGCGGGCCACGGTGAACTCCGAGGTCAACTCCAGGACGTCGCTCATGTCCATCGCTGCAAGCCACTCTGAGTTGTACCGGATCTCGAGTCGGTCGGTCAGGAGCTGCGTCTTGATGATCGGGAGGAGGCGATCTGCGTAGTTACGCACGTCTTCGGCGCTCAGGCGCTTCCTGGTCTCGCTCGTCTCAGACGGGTCGCCGACCTGCGCCGTGAAGTCTCCGACGATCAGAACAGCCGTGTGTCCCATGTCCTGGAACCTGCGCAGCAGATCGAAGACCACGCCCCATCCGAGTGTGACGTCGGGTGCGGTCGGGTCGACACCGAGCTTGACCCGGAGCGAGCGGTCCTCCTCGAAGAGGTCGAGGAGTGCCCCCTCGGGGAGGGCGACGTCGACGGTCCTGGTGATGTATTCGAGTTGTTCTTGAGCGGGCCTCATGTGGATGTCAGGCTAGACCCACCGCCGATCCGTGCGACGAATCTCCACGGGCGGTCCGTCGCTGCAGTGATCCCGACACGGGGTCCGACATCGATCCTGGCAGTGTGCGGCAACGCACCGACGATCAGGCGGACGGGTCCGTCGATGACCGACGTCCCGTCGTGTTCTCCGGTGATTCCAAGAGCGCTGCAGAGCTTCCCGGGGCCGTCCGTCAGGTGATCGGTTCGACCCCGGCGATGTTCCATGACTTCGACGCCGATGATCGGGACGCCGCCTCGCAGCAGTGCAGCCGATGGCTCGCCCTCAGCCCCGGTGACGATGTTCGCGCACCAATGAACGCCGTAGGAGCGGTAGACGTAGAGCGTTCCCGGTTCCCCATACATCGAGTCGTTCCGGTCCGTGCGGCCGCGGTAGGCGTGGCTCGCCGGATCGTCCGCTCCCCCGTAGGCCTCCACCTCGTCGATGACGATCCCCGTTGTCTTGCCGTTGAACTCCGTGACGAACCGGCAGTCGAGCAGCCCCCGGGCCACGTCTTCGACGTCACCCGCGAGGAATTCCAGAACATCCCGCGACGTCGCGGCGTCATCGGTCACACCGACCCGCGAAGCATTCCACCGGTCGCCGCTTCGACCGCTTTGACGATCGCCTTGCGAATCGGGGCAACGTCTTCGTCGCTCAGCGTGCGATCGGGTGCGCGCACGGTCAGGTTGATCGCGATGCTCTTGCGGCCCTTCGGGATCGGATCACCCTCGTACACGTCGAAGATCGTTCGCTTCTCGACCAAACCTTCGCCCGCTGCGTCGATCGCAGCGAGGAGCGTGCTGGCCGCCACGGACGAGTCGAGTTCGAATGCGAGGTCGAACACCTGCGGCGGATAGCTCGACGGAACCTCGAACCGCCACGGCTCTCGGGCCGCCACGAGAACGTCGGCATCGATCTCGCCGGCGATCACGCGGCCGTCGATCCCGTGGGCCGCCGCCACTGCAGGGTGGATCTCTCCAACGACTCCGATGGCTCGACCGCCCACGATGACCTCGGCCGCTCGCCCGGGATGGAACGGAGCGCGCTCTGTTGCCCGCAACTCGGATCCTTCGACAGCCATCGCAGACGCGAGCAGTCCCCACACCCCCGTTGCGTCGTACACGTCGTAGCCCGGGTCCGTGCCGTCCCATCGTGGCGCCCCTCCCCCGGCAGCGATGAAGCCGAGCCGGTCGGGCTGATCGGGGAGCTCATCCTCACCCGGGAGGAACACCTTCCCGACTTCGAAGAGCCGCACGTCATCAACTCGCTTCGCGAGGTTGGATGACGCGGCCTTGAGGAGGCCGGGGAGAAGCGTCGTGCGCATCACGCCCTCCTCATCCCGCAATGGATTCACGACCGTGATGCCGATCCGTGCCGAGTCATCTGCCGGAAGCTGCAGAGCATCGAGATCGGCAGCGCCGATGAACGAGAAACTGAAGATCTCGTGGTAACCGGCGCCGGCCATCACCGAGCGCAGTGTCCGGAGACGGCTTTCACTCTCGGGAAGGCCCATCCCACTGCCGAAGCGCAATCGACCGGGGATATTGTCGAAGCCGTAGAGCCGCGCGATCTCTTCGATCAGGTCCGCCGGCCGGAAGACGTCGGGGCGACGGGTGGGGACGGTGACGACGAGCGAATCATCACCGGTCACGTCGAATCCGAGGCGTAGAAGCAACGCGCCCGCCTCTGCCGAAGCCAGTCGTATCCCCAGCACGCGCTCGATCTCGCTCATGTGGAGTTCGATCACCCTCGGTGTCGGAGGTGCCGGGTACTCATCGACGACACCGGCAACCGAGCCACCCGCGGTCTCGACAAGGATCTGGGCCACACGATCGGCTGCGAGGCGGCAGAACCCGGGATCCACACCCCGCTCGAATCTCGCCGATGCCTCTGAGCGCAGCCCGAGCCGCTTCGAGGTCAACAGCACGCCCGGCGGGTTCCAGTACGCCGCCTCGATGAAAACACCCGTCGTGCCGTCGTTGACTTCGGTGTCGGCGCCGCCCATCACCCCTGCGATAGCGACGGGGCGCTCGGCATCCGCGACGATGATGTCCGAACCCTGGAGTTGCCGTTCCACGTCGTCGAGGGTCGTCATCGGCTCGCCGTCATCGGCGTGACGGATCACGACGAAGTTACCGAGACGATCGGTGTCGAAAGCGTGCGTGGGATGCCCGAACTCCATCATCGCGTAGTTGCTCGCGTCTACGACGTTACTGATCGGCCGTACGCCGGCGGCGGTCAAACGCGCTCGGATCCGGTGTGGCGAGGGACCGACCGTGATCCCGGTGACCTCGCGCCCCACGAAGCGGGGACACGCGACATCATCGACGATCGTCACCGAGGTCTCGGCATCTCCTCCCGGGAGTTCGAGATCGGGATTGGCGAGCTGGATCTGGTAGAAGGCCGCCAACTCACGGGCGAGACCGTACACGGACATGCAGTCGGGCCGATTGGGTGTGATCGTGACGTCGAAGACGACGTCGTTATCTGGCAGCAGATCCGTGAAGTCCCTGCCGAGTGCCTCGGCGGCGCTTGGGTAGTCGGAATCGAGCACCATGATGCCGGCTTCATCCTCACCGATCTCGAGCTCGGACTCGGAACAGATCATGCCATTCGAAGTGATTCCCCGGATCTTGCGCTGAGTGATCGTGAAGTCGCCCTGCAGCACCGCTCCGGGTTTCGCGACCGGAACGACGGCACCCGCCTCGAAGTTCCACGCGCCGCAGATGATGTCGAGGACCTCATCGCCGACGTCGACCTTCGTGACGCGAACCTTGTCGGCGTTGGGGTGTGGACCCACCTCGAGCACCTTGCCGATCACGACCCCTTCGAACCTGTGCTCGATCCGCTCCCAGCCTTCGACCTCGTGACCAAGGCTCTCGAGCGCTTCCGCTATCTCCTCCGGGTCGTTCGTCGGCAGATCGATGAACTCGTTCATCCAATCGAGTGTGAACTTCATCGGTACTGCTCCAGGATCCGACGATCGGGATCGAACAGGTGACGCAGGTCGGTAATGCCGTGACGGACCATGGCGAGCCGGTCGGCGCCCATGCCGAACGCGAAGCCGGTCACCTCCTCCGGGTTGTAGCCGACGGCCTCGAACACGGCAGGGTTCACCATGCCGCATCCGAGGAGTTCCATCCATCGACCGTTCGCATAGACGTGCATCTCGGCCGACGGTTCGGTGAACGGGAAGTGGTGTGGGATGAACTTCGTCTCGATGTAGGGGCCGAGGAACTCACGCGCGAAGTGGTCGAGGACCCCTTTGAGATCTCCGAACGTGATGTCGGTGTCCACGGCGAGGCCTTCGATCTGATGGAAGACGGGAGAGTGTGTCGGATCCAGCGGGTCCCGTCTGAACACGCGGCCGGGCACCACGAGGTAAACCGGCGGTTCGTGTTGCTCCATGTATCGCGCCTGCATCGGCGACGTGTGCGTGCGAAGCAGGATGTTCTCGGGAACGTCGCCGTAGTCGAGATACAGGGTGTCCGATTCCAGTCGGGTCGGATGGGCGATGGGGAAGTTCAACGCGGTGAAGTTGTAGAACTCGGTTTCGACCTCGGGGCCAGTTGCGGCGGTGTAGCCCATCGCAACGAAAATGTCGACGATCTCATCCATCACCTGCTGGATGAGGTGGGTGGTCCCTCTCTCCGGCACGCGGCCGGGCAGCGTCACGTCGACCCGGTCAGCTTCCAGTGCTTGAGACGCCTCGACCGCTTCGAGCGCCGCTCGGCGCGTTTCGATCAGGGCGTTGAGTTCCACGGCGACATCGTTGATCGCACGACCGAGGTCACGACGCTGATCGGGCGGAGCGCTTCCAAGCGATCGACGGCCCACAGCAATCGGGGACTGCTTGCCGGTTATCTCAACAGCGAGATCGCTCAACTCTTCGACCGTTCCGGCCTGTTCGATGCGCGCCGGCGCCTCTGTTCGCAGCTGTTCGAGTATTTCGCGTGTTTCCATGGGTTCCGAGAGGTTAGCGGTGGGGTCCACGACTCCTGCTCCTGTCCTTCAGCGACTTCGAGTCGGACGCGAAAGCGCCCGGCACTTCGTCCGGGCGGTCATTCTTGCGGTGTTGGCTAGCCGCGTCCGATCGCCCGGGCCCGAGGCCCCGCAAAAGCGAATCCGAAGCTGCCGGCCGATTTCATGCCCTGAGCGTAGAGGATACGAGGCGAAGTGCAAGATCCCCTGAGGCGGTCCAGGAGAGCGACCACGAGAAACCTCTTCGTAGAACGCTGCGTCGCGCGATAATCGACCACCCAACCTGAGGAGCAGCTCATGAGGAGCAAAGGCACCGCTACATGGAACGGCGATCTGTTCAACGGATCAGGAACGGCGTCACTCGACTCCGGCGCTGCTGGTCCACTACCGGTCAGCTGGGCCAGCCGCACTGAGGCCGCGAAGGGCAAGACCAGCCCGGAGGAACTGATCGCAGCTGCACACGCGGCGTGCTACTCGATGGCGTTCAGCAACATCCTGGCCGAGGCCGGCTTCATTGCGACGCAGCTCGACACGACAGGCGTGGCGACGTTCGCGAAGACCGACCTCGGGATGCGGATCACAACGATGGCGCTCACGGTGGTTGGCCAGGTCCCCGACATCGATGCGGAGAGGTTCGCCACACTCGCCGAAGATGCGAAGAACGGCTGCCCCGTCAGCAACGCCCTGGTCGGCAACGTCGAGATCACGCTCGAAGCTGCCCTGGCGTAACCGGCGTCCAGGCCCGTCGTGGGCATCGATGCGCACCGTGCATGGTGTCGTTGAGGCCTAGCGAGTCCCCGGATCGAGGTCCAACTCATGTGGACCACCACCCGGGGACTCGCTCTCGACCCCGTCTGAGAGCGGATAGCCCTTACGGGTTCTGGTACTCCGCCTTCGGGCCCAGGTAGTACCACCAGTTCAACACCAGGCAGATCGCGTAGAACGCAGCGAATGCGTAGAGCGCGTACTCCGGGGTCGCGTTCTTGATCTGCGCTCCGAACTCCGAAGGAACCACGAAGGCGCCGTATGCCGCGACCGCCGAGGTCCAGCCGAGGACCGGTCCTGCCTGCTCCTGGTCGAACACGATCGCGATCGTGCGGAACGTCGAACCGTTGCCGACTCCGGTAGCGGCGAACAGAACGAGGAACAGCAGGAAGAACGGCAGGAAATAGTCCTCCGGTGTCGCCGACTGGTAGGCCTGCTTCATGAAGTAGGCGACGCCGAGTGCACTGATGATCATCGAGACCGCCACCCACTGGGTCACCTTGGCGCCACCGACTTTGTCCGCGATCCAGCCACCGATCGGACGGATGAACGCACCGATGAACGGCCCCATCCAGGCGAACGTGAGCGCCGACGGTCCGTTCGGATTCACCAAGTCGTGGGTCATCACACCGTCGACCATGACGTGCTGGAAGCCGAAGATGACCTTGATCGCGAGAGCGAACCCTGCGGCGTAGCCGATGAAGCTGCCGAACGTCATCGTGTAGATGACGCTCATGATCCACGTGTGCTTGTTGTTGAAGACCTTGAACTGGCGTTCCAGATTCGGCTTGATGTCGCCGCGCAACAGCTTGAGGAGGAACACCGTCGCGACGATCACGAGGATGATCGTCGGGTACTTCGCCCAGGAGAGACCCAACCCGGTCGGCGAGGGGAGGATGATGAAGAGCCCGGCAAGGGCAGGGATGAAGGCCAGTCCCAGCATGCCGCTGATCTTCATGAACGAATTCAGCGGTGAGCCGATGTTGGGTGAGACGTGCTCGGCACGAAGGTTGTCCATCTTGAACCACGCCAGGAAGGCGAGGGGGATCAGGAAGATGAGCCACACGAACCCGGCGTTCTGGATCCAGGTCTCCGTACCCTCCGGGATTTTCCCGAAGATCCATCCGGAGGTCTTCTCGAGCGTTCGCCCTGCGCCGATGACGCCGACGGTCATCACCAACGGTATGAGGACCTGCATCGTTGTGACGCCGGCGTTGCCGAGGCCTGCGTTGAGACCGAGCGCCAGACCTTGCTTCCTCTTCGGGTAGAAGAAGCTGATGTTGGACATCGACGATGCGAAGTTGCCGCCGCCGATGCCGGACAGAACGGCGAGAGCCTGGAATACCCAGAGCGGTGTGTCCTGCGACATGAGCGCGAACCCGGTCCCCGCGGCAGGGATCATCAGGAGTGCGGTGGTGAAGAAGATCGTGTTCCGCCCGCCCGCGATGCGGATCAGAAAGCTGCTCGGTATCCGGAGCGTCGCACCGGTCAGTCCCGCGATCGCGGACAGGGTAAAGAGCTCGCCCGTCGTGAATGGGAAGCCCAGGTTGAGCATCTGGACGGTGATGATGCCCCAGTAGAGCCATACCGCGAAGCCGACCAGGAGGCTCGGGATCGAGATCCAGAGGTTCCGTTTTGCGATCTTGCTGCCCGTGCTCTCCCAGAACGATTCGTTCTCAACGTCCCACTCGTGGATGTCGGCCATTCGTGTTCCTCTCCGATTTCGGGACGCCGCTCCGGACTCGGTCTCGGTGCGGCCCCTACCTTCCTTGCTGACTCACTTCCCGATGTCTACGTCACGTTGTCTAGGCCTCCAGATTCCCCTCCGCGTCGTGCACGAATTCCGGCGCGAATGCATCTTTCGGTTCCTCGAGCATGACCAGGGTCACGAAGAAGCTGATGAGCGCTCCACCGGCCAGGACGAAGAAGAACGTCCTCGAGTCGACCAGAGAGAAGAGCACCAGGTAGATGACGGCCCCGACGTTGCCGTAGGCGCCGGCCATGCCCGCGATCTGGCCGGTCATGCGCTTGTTCACCATCGGGATGACGGCGAAGGTCGCGCCCTCCGCTCCCTGCACGAACGCTGAGGCGAAGATGGTTATCCCGACGGCGATGACCAGCCACCAGATCCCGTCGAACGTCGGCACCACTTCGCGAAGACCATCGGCATCGAGCAGACCGCTCCACTTGCCGATGAACGCCATCAGCAGGAAGCCGACAGCGATCCCGAACATGTAGATCAGCATGGTGCGTTTCCGGTTCGTCATCCGGTCGGAGATGTACCCACCGAGCGGGCGAGCCCCGAGGTTGACGAACGCGAACGATGCCGCAACGAACCCGGCGACCGTGGGCGTGACGATCGAGACGCCCTCGCTGTTCGTCAAGGGCTTGAAGACGGTCTCATAGAACGCCGGGAGCATCGAGACGACTGCCAATTCGGCACCGAAGTTCGCGAAGTAGGTGGTGTTCAGCGCTGCCACGCTCCCCCAGTGGTACTTCTCGTCTTCCGGGACACCCGCCCGCAGGTACGGCAGGTTGATCTGCAGCGTCTTGAACACGTGCCCGACGTAGGCGAGCATCAGCAATCCGTAGATGATCCACTGGGCCGTATCGGGGAGTACGGCCTTGCCGTCGATGCTGAGATTGCCGACCCTCCATGTCAGCACCATGAGTGCACCCACGAGGGGGAAGGAGAACAGGACGTACATGATCAGGTCCCCGTAGGAGCTGACCATCATCGGCTCGGTCTTCTTCGACTTGTGCAGGTGCTCACCTTCCGGCACATCGCGAACCAGGAAGTAGTACATGACGCCGTAGACGCCCATGACGAGGCCGTTGACGCCCATCGCCCACCGCCATGCGTCGTCGCCGAGACCAAGCCAGTCGCCGAGGAACACGATGGCGAACCAGGGCAGGGTCATCGCTGCGAAAGCGGAGCCGAAGTTCCCCCACCCCGCATAGAACCCCTCTGCCCTGCCGATGTACTTCGGAGGGAACCACTGGGCCACCATCTTGATGCCGATGACGAAACCGGCGCCTACCGAACTGAGCACGAGCCGGGCGATCAACATCTGCATGAAGGTGTTTCCGAACGAGAACGCCATCGCCGGGATCGCCATGCCGACCATCAGCCCGGTGAACACCACTCGGGAGCCGTAGCGGTCGATGAGAGCACCAACGACGATGCGAGCCGGGATGGTCAGCGCCACGTTGGCGATGAGGAAGATCTTGATGTGTTCCTTCGTGAGCCAACCGACCGAATCGAGCATGGTGGTCGCCAGGGGTGCCAGGTTGAACCAGACGTAGAACGTCATGAAGAACGCTATCCACGTGTAGTGGAGCGTCCGGATCCGTTCCTGACTGAAATCGAGCAGCTTCGGCGGCACCTCGCCGGTCGACGACGACTGACCGTCCTGGTTCATGTTCCCTCTCCTCCAAGCCAGGGTCTCTCTCGACCGGTGTCCTTCCCGACACCAACACACGGACGAGCGGACGCCTTCGCTAGTTTGTACGGATGAGGTAGGAAACGTCAACTTCGCCACTAAACGTTCAGTGCTAAGGTACGCGTTGTGCAGGCCACACTCGGACGCAAGGGCGACTACTCGGTACGGGCCGTACTCGACATCTCCAATCACAACGGGGTGCGCAGGAAGTCCAGGGAGATCGCCGAAGAGATGGACATCCCCTCGCGCTATCTGCCTCAGATCCTTGCCAACCTGGTCGAGCACGGCATCCTCACGGCCGAGGCGGGCCCGACGGGTGGCTATATCCTGGCCAGGCCGGCCGTCGACGTCACCCTGCTTGCTGTCGTCGAGGCCGCCGAGGGACCCATCGGCCTCGATCAATGCGTGTTGAGAGGAGGCCCGTGTGATTGGGAGACGTCCTGCCCGATACACGTTCCATGGAACAGGGCGATGAACGCTTTGACCGAGCGACTCTCCCAAACCACGTTCGGCGAACTGACGCTGCACTGCGCTGAGATAGCTGCCGGCACGTACGAACTGCCGGCGGACATGCCGCCACACATCACGCCAACTCCGCGACGGCCGCCGGCATCGACAAAGGGAGCGCCGAGCAAGTGACTCCCTTGTCGCACGTTCTGACAGAGACCACGACGAACCCCCAATTCAAGCATCGGACATCGAGCGAAGAGAGAAGGAAGACCGCATGAATCGAGTGGTGCGGCTGTTTTCGACCGCGGGGATCGCCCTGAGCCTGCTGGTGATTGCAACGATCGTGTTGCTCCCCGGTCTGGCCGGGGCGCAGGCAGAAGACGACGGACAGACGGTCTACACGACCAACTGCTCATCGTGTCACCAGCCGGACGGGCTCGGCATCCCGGGCTCCTTCCCCCCCCTGTCGGGCAATCCCAACGTTCAAGACGCTGCCTATGTGAAGACGGTCGTGACCGAGGGCCTGAGTGGACCGATCGAGGTGCTCGGCGAGACCTACGACGGCGTCATGCCACCCTTCGCGAGCCTCTCGGACGCCGAGATCGATGCCGTGACCGCGTACATTCAGGCAGACGCCTTCGAAGCAGGCGGCGGCGATGAGACTCTCGAACCGGGTGACGCTGCTACCGGGGAGGCCGTCTTCCTGGGTGCAAACCGCCTCGAGAACGCGGGACCTGCGTGCGTCGGGTGCCATACGGCTGCGAATCACCAAAGTCTGAGCGGCTACACGCTGGGACCCGATCTCACCGACCTCGCCGTCCGCTACGGCGGAGCAGAAGCGGTCGCGGCCGCTCTCAGCAACCCGCCATCGGCGACGATGCAACCGCTCTTCGACGGAGCCCCGATCGCCGACCAGGAACGAGCAGACCTTGCTGCGTACTTCGAATCGATCTCAGATGCGAAGATCTCCCGCAGCCCCGTCGACCTCATGCTCGCGGGCGGCGTCATCGGCGCGATCATCTTGTTCGCACTGATGCTTCTCGCCCCGCGCAGCAGAAAACCAGGATTCGCAGAGCAACTGAGGAGCCAACGATGACGAAGGAATGGATCCGGGACAGCGAGGCTCCAGCCGAGCGGAAGTGGGAAGAGTTCTACCGCAACCGTTTCCAGCACGACAAGCGGGTGCGAACGACCCACGGCGTCAATTGCACCGGTTCGTGCAGCTGGGAGGTTTTCGTCAAGGACGGGATCGTCACATGGGAGTTGCAGGCAACCGACTACCCGGCGCTCGAAGACGGTCTTCCCCCGTACGAGCCACGTGGGTGCCAGCGCGGGATCAGCTACTCGTGGTACCTCTACAGCCCCATCCGGGTCAAGTTCCCCTACGGACGCGGTGTGCTCATCGATCTCTACCGCGAGGCCAAGGCCGTGTACGGCGACCCTGTCGACGCCTGGGCATCGATCATGAACGATCCCGAGAAGCGCAAGCGCATCCAGACCGCCCGCGGCAAGGGTGGGTTCCGCCGCATGATGTGGGACGAAGCGCTCGAGATCGCCGCCGCTTCGGTGGTGTACACCACGAAGACGTACGGCCCCGACCGTGTCGTCGGATTCTCCCCCATCCCCGCCATGTCGCAGATCAGCTACGCAGCCGGGAGCAGGTTCCTCGCCCTGCTGGGCGGCACGATCCTGAGCTTCTACGACTGGTACTGCGACCTTCCACCAGCCTCCCCCGAGATCTGGGGAGAGCAGACCGATGTCCACGAGTCGGCCGACTGGTACAACTCCCGGTTCGTCGCCGTGATGGGCGCCAATCTCAACATGACGAGAACGCCGGACTGCCACTTCATCTCTGAGGTCCGGCACGCCGGGGCCAAGCTGACGGTGTTCTCCCCGGACTTCAGCCAGGTCGCGAAATACGCCGACTGGTGGATCCCCTCGAATCCCGGTCAAGACACGGCGTTCTGGATGGCCGTCAACCACGTGATCCTCAAAGAGAGCTACGTCGATCGACAGGTCCCCTACTTCCAGGACTACGTGAAGCAGTACACCGACATGCCGTTCCTGGTCGAACTCGACGGATCGCGACCCGGCAAGTGCATTCGCGCCGATCGGGTAGACGAGTACACCGACGCGGAGAACGGCGAGTGGAAGCTGCTCTGGTGGGATCGCATCTCCGGCAGACCGCGCATGCCGAAGGGCACGATCGGGTACCGCTGGGCGACCGAAGACAAGGGAAAGTGGAACCTCGAACTAGCCGACGGTCTGAACGGTGACGCACTCGACCCGGAGTTGACGTTCGCCGATGCCAACGATGACATCAAGCAGGTCGAGTTCGACAACTTCGGTGGCGATGGCGTCGTCACACGGGGTGTCCCGGTTCGCTACATCGAGACCGACGATGGACGCGTGGCCGTCACGACGATCCTGGATCTGATGATGGCGCAGTTCGGGGTCGACCGTGATCTCGGCGGGGACTACGCCACCGACTTCGACGACGAAGCCGCTCTCTACACACCGGCGTGGCAGGAGCAGTACACGGGGATCCATCGCGACACCGTGTTGCGCTTCGCCAGGGACTGGATCGACAACGCCGAGAAGACCAACGGCAAGAACATGATCATCATCGGTGCCGGCGCCAATCACTGGTACCACAACAACCTTCTCTACCGCTCCGGCATCGTTGCTCTGATGCTCACCGGTGCGGTCGGCGTCAACGGCGGCGGCCTCGCTCATTACGTGGGGCAGGAGAAACTCGTCTGCCACGCCTCCTGGGGCGCGATCGCATTCGGCGGGGACTGGGGAATGGCGCCGCGCCACCAGAACACTCCTTCGTTCCACTACGTCCATTCCGACCAGTGGCGCTACGAGCGGGGCTACTCGGACTACGACACGCTTCCGGAGCACGCATCCACCGATGATCACACGATCGACCACGAGGTTCGCGCCGTTCATCGCGGCTGGTTGCCGTTCTATCCGCAGTTCAAGCAGAACTCGCTCGAACTCGTCAAGGAGGCGCAGGCGACCGGTGCCACGACCGATGAGGAGATCATCTCCTACGCCGTCGAGCGACTCAAGAGCCATGAACTCGAGTTCTCCATTGATGATCCCGATGCGCCGGAGAACTGGCCGAGGACCTGGTTCATCTGGCGCGGAAACGCCATCGGAACGAGCGCCAAGGGCCACGAGTACTTCATGCGCCACTATCTGGGTACGCACTCGACGGCCGTTGCGGAAGAACTGGCGGGAGAGACCGTCAAGGAAGTCAGGTATCGCGAGGATGCCCCGATCGGCAAGTTCGACCTCGTTGTCGATCTGAACTTCCGGATGGACACGAGCGCCCTCTACTCGGACCTCGTGCTCCCTGCCGCCACCTGGTACGAGAAGGACGACATCAACTCGACCGACATGCACACGTACATCAACCCCATGCAGATGGCCGTCGCACCGGCATGGGAGTCGAAGTCCGATTGGCTGATCTTCAAATCGGTCGCCGCCAAGGTCGCCGAACTGTCACCCAGCCATATCCGTGGTCCGGTCAAGGACATCGTGATGCTGCCTCTGCAGCACGACACACCCGATGAGATCACGCAACCCGACACGCGGGACTGGTACAAGGGTGAGATCGAGGCCATCCCCGGCAAGACGATGCCCAAGTTCCGGGTGATCGAGCGGGACTACGCGACCCTCTACGAGAAGATGGTCTCGCTCGGGAGGGGCGTCGAGAAGAACGGCGTGGGCGCTCACGGACTGAACATCCCCGTGGCAGACTTCTACCAGGAACTCGCCGAGCGCCAGCCACGGCACATCGGCCTGGCCGAGTTGAACGGACGCCCCTACCCGTCGCTCGAGCGGGATCGGGAAGTCTGCGAAGCGATCCTCTATCTCGATCCGGCAGCGAACGGCGAACTCGCACACCGTGCCTTCCGGGCCGAGGAGGCCAAGACGGGACTGTCGCTGACACATCTATCGGACGGCCAGCGTGACACCCGGATCAGCTTCTCCGACCTGGTCGCGCAACCAAGAAGGGTGCTGACGACGCCGACGTGGAGCGCCGTCATCAACAAGGGACGGGCGTACAGCCCCTTCACCTTGAACGTTGAAGAGCTGGTGCCCTGGCGCACGCTCACCGGGCGACAGCACTTCTATCTGGATCACGAGAACTATCTGGAATGGGGCGAGCATCTGCCCACGTACAAACCGCGCCCGGATCACACGATGCTGTCCGAAACCGAGATCAGTGCGAACGAGGCGCAGGGCCGGCTGCTCAACTACATCACGCCGCACGGCAAGTGGAGCATCCACTCGACGTATTCGGAGAACATCCGGATGAAGACGCTGTCGCGTGGCGGCTACCCGGTGTGGCTCAACGACAAAGAGGCAGCCGAGATGGGTATCACGGACAACGACTGGGTCGAGTTGTTCAACGACAACGGCGTGTTCGTGCAGCGGTGCATCACGTCGGCACGGATCCCTCGTGGAACCGTATTCGTCTATCACGCCACCGAGAGAACGGTCGGCATCCCAATCTCGCCGCTTCGTCAGAAGAGGGCGGGCATGAACAACTCGATCACGAGAACCCGTCTCAAACCGGTTCTCATGAGCGGCGGCTACGGCCAGTTCACGTACTCGTTCAACTACTGGGGCCCCACCGGGGTGAACCGGGATACTTTCGTGTACGTCCGCAAGATCGACAAGCCCAGCTACTGAGAGGAGGAATCATGGACGTCAGAGCCCACATGAGCATGCTGTTCCACCTCGACAAGTGCATCGGCTGCCACACGTGCAGCGTTGCCTGCAAGAACCTGTGGACCGACCGCAAGGGCGCCGAGTACATGTGGTGGAACAACGTCGAGACCCGTCCCGGTACCGGCTACCCCACGGGTTGGGAAGACCAGGATCACTACCGCGGTGGTTGGGAGAAGAACTGGGTCGGTATCGATCTGAAGCTCCAATCCCGCCCCAAGGCCATTGCGAATCTATTCTACAACCCGGCGCTCCCCGAACTCGACGACTACTACGAGCCGTTCACGTTCCGATATGAGGATCTGTTCAACGCGCCCGAAGGCAAGCATCAGCCGACGGCGATCCCGATCTCTGCGGTGACCGGCGACCCGATCGACATCGAAGCCGGCCCGAACTGGGACGATGATCTGTCGGGTTCACCGATCTACGCGTCGAACGATCCGAACCTCGAGGGCGTGTCCGAAGAGGTTCGTCAGCAGATGGGCGAGATCGAGCGGGTCGTGTTCAACTACCTGCCCCGCATCTGCAATCACTGTCTCAACCCGGCTTGTGTCGCCGCCTGCCCGTCCGGTGCGATCTACAAGCGTGGGGAAGACGGGGTCGTCCTCGTCAACGAAGACGAGTGTCGTGCCTGGCGCATGTGCATATCGGCATGCCCGTACAAGAAGGTCTACTACAACTGGTCGACCGGCAAGTCCGAGAAGTGCATCCTGTGCTTCCCGCGCATGGAGATCGGTCAGGCGCCCGCCTGTGCCCACTCATGCGTCGGGCGGATCCGCTACATGGGTGTCTTGCTCTACGACGCCGATCTGATCAAGTGGGCCGCCGAGGGTCCTGACGAGGAGATGTTCGACCGGCAGAAGGAGATCATCCTCGACCCGTTCGACCCCGCCGTCATCAAAGCTGCGAAGGAGAACGGCATCGACGACGGTTGGATCGACTCGGCTCAGCAGTCACCGGTGTACAAGTTCGTCAAGGTCTGGAACATGGCCGTGCCGCTCCACGCCGAGTACCGGACGCTGGCGATGATGTTCTACATCCCGCCGCTATCACCTGTCGTCTCCACGATCGAGGAAGGCCTCGTTCGGCTCGACATCGCTCGTGAGCAGATCGATTTCGAACTGTTCAACAGCCTCGAGAAGGCGAGGCTGCCGATCCAGTACCTGGCAAACCTGTTCTCGGGTGGCAACGAGGAGGTCATCGAGAAGATCCTGCGGAAGATGCTGGCGGTGCGTATCTACAAGCGCCGCGAGAGCGTCGAAGGCATCATCGACGATGCCACGCTGGCCATGGTCGAATCGGCAGACACGACGCCTGAGGAGATCGAGGCGATCTACCGCTTGAGCACCCTGCCCACGATCGCCGAGCGCTTCGTGTACCCGCCGTATCATCGGGAGATGGCTGCCGAGGCGATCTACGGCGATCCGCTGGCGCGAAAGGGCGATGTCGGCTTGGGCTACATCATGCCGCCGGAGAGGGGGCCGTGATGCAAGACTTTGCACGCCTCGCGGCGGCGTTCCAGTATCCGACACCCGATCGCCTTGCCGAACTCGAGCAGGCGGCAGCGGGCATGGAGAGCGGCTCTACGAAGCGACAGTTCCGCGCTTTCGTCGCCGAACTAGAAGGATTGAGTCTGGCCGAGTGGGAGGAGCTACACACCCGCAGCCTCGACCTGAGCCCGTTGTTCGTTCCCTACGTGGGGTGGGTCACATGGGGCGAGAACTACCAGCGTGGCGAGTTCATGGCTGAGATGAAGGCCGCTCTCGAGTTCCAGGGCGTTCCCATGAACGGAGAACTCCCCGACCATCTCGATCCTGTGCTGCGATATCTCGCGGTCGCCGACCCGCCGCTCCCCTCGCTCGTTGAGGTTTTCCCTGCGGCTGTCGCGACGATGACCAAGAAGCTCAAGGAGACCGACAACTCTAGTCCGTATCTGTATCTCCTCAAGGCGATCGGATCGGCTGCTGAGAGCCTCAAGACACCTGTAGGAGGTGCCCGATGAGTTGGAACACCATCATCTTCGTCGTCGCACCGTACGTCTCGATCGTGCTTGCCGTGGGCGGCACGATGTACCGAACCCGGAGAGAAGAATTCTCGGTGTCGTCGTTGTCCACGCAACTGCTCGAGCACAAGAAGCTCTTCTGGGGGTCGTTCTCGTTCCACTGGGGGATCCTGGCGATCCTCACGGCGCACTTCCTGTTCTTGATCATGCCGGTCGTCTTCGACGTGTGGAATGGCTCGCAGATCCGGCTGTATCTCCTTGAGATAACGGGCTTCGCGCTTGCCGGCTGGGCTCTCGGCGGTCTGATCATCCTGATCTATCGGAGAATCACGTCTCGACGGGTACAGGTGGTCACCACGAAGATGGACATCGTGATCCTGGTTCTGGTGCTGGCTCAGATCATCACCGGAATGTGGATCGCCCTCGGCTACCGCTTCGGTTCGTTCTGGGGCACGAGCGTCTTCGTCCCATACGTGTGGTCGCTGATCACGCTGCGCCCGAGACCTGAGCTCATCGCTCCGCTGCCGTTTGTGCTCCAGTTCCACGCTGCCCTCTTCTGGGCGTTCCTGATCGCGTTCCCGTTCTCACGGCTTGTTCACATCGTGACGCTCCCCGTGCCGTACCTCGTGCGGCCCTGGCAGAAGGTCGTGTGGGTCCGTAGGGACCGTGAGTTCGTTGCGAAGGAGAAGAAGGACCGGGCGTCGGTCTGATCGAACTGAACCGTCCGGGGATTACCCGGTCCTAAGGAGACGTCCTCCCTCAGGAACGGCCGGGCAAGCCCTTGCGCTGTCAGATGCGGTGTTTCGAAAGACCTCACGCGCTGCCTCGAGTTACCGCACAGACCTGGCAGAGCGAGCCACCCATATAGAAGCCTGATATGGGCGGTTCTGCTGGACAGTGGGGGAAGGCGGGGGAACGATGGAACTGCCAGAGATACTCCATCGAAGGAGGCGGATATGGCATCTCGAAGAGGCCGTGTGGCCGGATCGGCGAAAGGCGCCGTGCCCGGCATCGCAATCCTTGTCATCGGCATTGTCATCGGGGAGGAGGGTGGAATCATCCTTGGTGTCCTGGGCATCCTTCTCGCGATCATCGGTTCCGTGGTGGGTGCGGTCGGCGGCGGGTCAACGAGGGGGCGGATGGGGGTCGTGCTCCGATTGTTGGTGTGATCATTGGGGCGATCCCCGGTCTCCTGATGTTCTTCGTGATCACCTCGCTTGCGTTCCCGATCATCCTGGTGGGTGCTCTCATCGGATGGTTCGTGGGTACTCGCATCGGCCACAAGCCACCCAGTGTTGCTGCGAGCTAGCTCAGCCTGATATACACCCGTGGATTAGTGGACTGTGAAGTGCTTGACGCTGGTCTCTCGGTCGATGAGGTATGCGTCGTCGTCGGGATAGAAGACGGCTCGATCGATGTCTTCTCCCGCAAAGGCGACGATTGAGTCGGTGCTGTCCCAGAAGCTGATTGTCATGAACTCTGTTCGGTCACCGTCTGGTCGGCTGACCAGGTACGCGCCCTCGTTGCCCGGGGTTTCTTTGTACTCAACGATGCCGGTGCCGAGGATGTACTCGGCGTAGGCCTCGGTGTCTCTACGACGAGTCCAACCTCGCCATGTTCTCACGATCATTGACTCTCTCCTTGTGGTGTGGTCGCGTTCGACGCTACCTGTCGGCGAAGCCGTGCCGACCCTATCCGGCGACACTTCCGCCTCGCAGGGGTGCATATCCGGCTGGGTGTCATGGCGAAAGAGCGCCCTAGTTGGGACGAGAAAGAGCGTACATGGCGATGGAACCGGCGACGGCGGCGTTCAGACTCTCGGAATCGGTCGACATGGGAATGGTCATCGCCACGTCACAGCGGTCGATCATCGCGGATGCAAGTCCGTGCGATTCGCTGCCGATGAGGATGGCGATCGGCGCGTCACTCTCAACCTCGACTGGTTCCTGCCCTCCCTCCACGATCGTCGCGACCGTCGTGAACCCGAGAGCCGCGATGTCGGACAGATCGTCGATTAGAACGGGCATCCCCGCGAAGTGCGCACCCGCCGCGGAACGAAGCACCTTCGGACTCCATGGATCGGCACCCCCGAGGAGCGCGACTTGCCACCCCAGGGCTGCTGCGCTCCGAATCAACGTTCCGACATTCCCAGGGTCGGCGATGTCGACGAGCACAACAACGCGCTCGACGCCAAGCGACGGCGCTTTCGGTAGCTCGATCACGGCTACGGGGTCCTGTGGTTCAACGGTCGTGGCGATAGTCTTGAGCACCGTCCGACTGATCTCGACCACCTCGGATCCGGCTGCTTCACAGCGGTCGACGATCGATCCACGATCGACGGTGTAGACCTCGAGGGGCACGACGCCAGCGTCCATCGCTGCCTCGATGAGCTTCGGACCCTCCACGAGAGTCCGACCGGTCTTGTGTCGATCCCGCCCCCTGTGGAGACGACGGACTGCCTTGACTCGTTCGTTCGTCGTCGATTCGATTCGCATCAGACGCGTGAAGACCCCGCATGCGCGGGGCCTCCGACGGAACGATCAGATCGCTCGGTTTGGCTCACTCTGCGCTCGCGGCTCCGGCCACCTCAACGAGGGCCGAGAACGCGGTCGGGTCGTTGACCGCCATCTCGGCGAGCATCTTGCGGTCGACTTCGAGATCAGCGGACTTGAGTCCGGCCATGAACCTCGAGTAGGTCGTCCCGTTCTGGCGGGCGGCAGCATTGATGCGCTGGATCCAGAGACGGCGGAACTGGCCCTTCCGGGCGCGGCGGTCCCGATGCGCGTACTGCATCGAGTGCATCACCTGCTCGCGAGCGACCCGGTAGCGACGGCTTCTCGCACCTCCGTACCCGGAGGCGCGATCCATCAATTTGCGGCGTTTCTTCTTCGCGTTGACTGAACGCTTCACACGTGCCATTGCTTGACTCCTAGTTGCCCAGCAGGCGGTTCATGCGCTTCTCATTGCCGCCGTCGAGGACTTTGTTACCCTTGACACGGCGCCAGCGCGAGGTTGATTTCTTGTGGCGGTTGTGCCCGCGCCACGCCTTCGTGGTGCGAACCTTCCCGCTACCGGTGCGCTTGAAGCGTTTCGCAGCACCTTTGTGCGTCTTCATCTTCGGCACGATTCCACTCTCCTACTCGTCCGTTTTTTCAACGGTGACGTCTTCATCGGCGTCGTCGGATTCGATGTCTTCGGTCGGTCGTTCGGATGAGCGCACCGGGGCGAGCACCATCGTCATCTGCCGTCCTTCAAGCCTTGGTGCGATCTCGACCTCTCCGTAGTCGACGACGCTGTCGCGCAATCGGCTGAGAATCTCGTTGCCGATCTCGGGGTGAGTGACCTCACGACCCCGGAACCGCATCGTGACCTTCACCTTGTCATTCTCTTGCAAGAACCGCATGACCCGCTTCCGCTTCACCTCGAAGTCGCTCGCTCCGATCTTCGGCCGAAACTGCACTTCTTTGACCACGGTGCGGGTCTGCTTCTTGCGGGCCTCCCTCGCCTTCACGGACTGTTCGTACTTGAACTTCCCGTAGTCCATGAGACGAACAACCGGTGGCCTGGCGTCGGGTGCGACCTCCACGAGGTCGAGTTCCAACTGCGATGCGAGCCACCGCGCTTCCTCGATCGGCTTGATGCCGATCTGTCCGCCGTTCGGGTCCACGAGGCGCACCTCTTTGACTCGAATGCGTTCGTTGACCCTGGGCTCCTTGATCGGAGTACCTCCTGCTCGTATGTGTCGACGAAGCAGGCGCCTGGTGCCATAACGAAGGCAGCACGACGCGAGTGCTGCCTGGTAGTGCGACCCGGTTCACCTGGAACGGTGACAGGGTGGGAAGCAGGCGCCTCCGCTTTGTCAGTTCTTCGGGGCGAGGTTAGGCGGACGACACCGCTAATTCAATTGCCTGAGTGGCAAGACACAAGTATCAAGATCCGAAACGAACAAGGAGGCCGGCAAAGCAGACCTGTTGTCCTGTCCTGCTGTCCTGTCTT
>JAUVNV010000251.1 GCA_030599515.1 Acidimicrobiia bacterium | reverse complement strand
TGATCTCGTCGAGATCATCACCGGGGTATGGCAGGGCCGCTCCGATCGCTACAGCGAAGAGCGGACCGGTGTCTCCCTTGGGCTTCCCAAGGTGGAGATGTCCTACATCGGTGGGTGAGCCTGCTGCACAGGCGGCATTCCGTACTCCGTCTTCCGTATGCCGTAGTGAGACTCAACCGCGAGCCCGACTGCTCACTACTCAGTACTAATTCATACATATTGATGTCAACTGGGGTTTACTGTATGTTCGAGCAATGGAACCTGCCATGGCCCTCTGTTCCGGCGTCGCAGCCGTCACCCTGACGCTCGGGGTGCTCGGCTCGGCTCCGGCGCTCACACGCCGACTTGCGGCGATCCGGATCCCGATCCCGGTTCGTCCGCTTGCTGTACTCCTGACGATGGCGAGCTTGACGGCGGTGCTCGCTCGCCCGAGGCCCGCAGTCGCATCAGTTCCACCGCCGATCGTTCGTCTCGCCGACGAGACGGCACCTCCGACTGACGGTACAGAGACGCTCACCGATGAGACCGAAGCTCCCACGTCAACGTCACCGCCCGGCCGCTCGGCCGGGAGATCGCGGATCGGCACAGAACGGACACAACCGAGCACTGCAAGCTACGTTGTCGAGCCCGGAGACAGCCTGTGGCGCATCGCTGTTTTCGCCCTTCGCTCGGGTGGCGACGGTGAGCCGTCGAGCGCAGACATCGCTCGCCTCTGGCCCGCGATCTACGACGCGAACCGGACCCTCATCGGCGACAACCCGAACTTGATCTTCCCAGGCCAACGACTCTTGATCCCGGAGGGATGACATGGATGAGTACGAAGAGATTCCGTGGAGCACGCTCCTGACCGAGCATCGCCAGGGCCGAGCGAAGACCCTCTACATGGCTGCAGCCGTCATCGTCGCGGTCGTCGTTGGGTTCGTCGGGGTTCGCTGGCTCACCGCCCCCGGTCATGGGGAGCAGCCGGCATTGGCGGCACCGGTCGAGACGACCACGACGGAACCTGTGGAGGTTGAGACCGTGTCGTCGTCGACGACGACCGTTCTGTCGGAGGCAGACCTCATGGCGGCTGTCCCCGCCGTTGCTGAGTTGGCCGCCGTCGCTCGAGCAGAGTGGTTCGTCACCGACTACTTCACCGTCGACGGGTCGATACCGGAAGAACTCATCTCGGCGTTCGTGAACGACGCAACGGTTCCGGACCTACCGAACGGCGCTGGAAACGGGATCTCGTACGTCGAGTGGGCACGAGCGTTCGACGTACGGCCGACGGTGACCGGCTATGCCATCTCCGTCGTCTTCAGGAGCCTCACTGAGGAGCCGGACGGTGCTTTCGTTCGCGGTCCCGTTCGTGCCGTCGACGTCTTGATCGCTGTTGAGGACGGCGAGACCGCAGTCGCAGAGCTTCCCATTCCGATCCTTCCGCCGGTGTACCACGCTATCGACGGCTGGATGGTGACGGACGGGCAGGTGCACGACGAGGCGATCACGGCCACCCTCGACTACGCCGGAATGTTCGACGAGAACGCCGAAGTGGTCGAGTCCGGCGCTGCCGGTCCGGAATGGCGCGTGGTCTTCACCGTTGGTGATCGTTCCGGGAACCGTTGGCCGGTTGTCATGCGATCTGACACGATCCCGGGAGCGTAGATTCCGCATCTCACCGAGCCGAGTTGAGCGGCAACTACGCTGGCCGTCATGCAGCAACAGCGAACGCTTCGAGACGCCTGGATTTCGACCATGAAGAGCCTGGGAGCGGCGGGCGGTGAGGAGACGCTCCTGGTCGGCCCTCACGCCGAGGTGCTCGCCGATCAACTGCCCGGACCCACGGGCGGTACGGCTCCCGGCATGGCGACGCTGGGCGTCGGGCCCGTACCGGAAGGGGCAACACCGACCGCAACCGGATTCGAAGCGGGTTCGTTCGACTCCGCCGCCGTCCTCTCTGCCTGGAAGACTCCGGCCGGCGTCGACCCGGTGGTGGAGGAGGCGATGCGCGTGGTCCGATCCGATGGAACCGTCTGGATCGGCGACATCGATGCGAAGGCCCTCACCTCTTCGATGCCGGCGGCCCGACTCTACGGATTGTTCTACCGAAATGATCCGCGGGCTGTGGCCGACGTCCGTGTCCGCTACCGGACAACTGACTCGTTGGGTGTCGACGCCGTCCGGGCGGGCCTGCGAAATGTGACCGAGACCAAGGCCGACCTCCCGGTAGCCGTCATCGAGTCTGCGGCGGATGGTGTCGAGGCGGTTCGCTCAGGGATATGGCCCGGGACGGATGCTCTCGACGCGGCTTCACTCGATCGACTGCTCGAGTGGACCGATGCGTCGCTTCAACCCCCGGCGCGGTTTCCCATCGTTCTGACGCTCCCCTGGATCATCGTGAGGGGAAAGCGACCCTGACGGCTATTCAGGCTCCGAATCGCTGCTCGAGCAGATCGGTCGCCAAGGGCGCGATCACATCCCACGATGTGTCCGGCGTCTTTGACAGGGTCACGAAGTCGGCCGTCATGAACACGCTCGTGACACCGTCGATCGCGACCAGTGCAGCGGCCGTGGGGTCGTCGATGTCACGTCCGGCGACGAAGGTGGCGGGACCACCGACATCGACACCGACCGTGAACTTGAGCGCATTGGGGTTAGGAGTGTTGGAGATCTGTACTGCCATATCGCTGCCCGACCCTAGTGCACTGCGAACCCTGGGCTCGCACGTGCGCATAGGTACTCTGACAGCCCACAGTTCAGCGACCGGGCGGCCCGCATGATCCTCGGGGTCGACGTAGGAGGCACGTTCACGGACCTGTTCCTCTGGGACGGTTCGGAGATCAGAACAGCCAAGATCCCGACGACCGTGGATCAGAGCGAAGCCGTTCTCGAGGGCGCAGAGGAACTCGCGGATCACGTCGAGTCCTTTCTGCACGGCACAACGGCAGCGACGAACGCGCTATTGGAACGAACCGGGGCACGGACGCTGTTGGTCACGTCCCCCGGGTTCGAGGATGTCATCGAGATCGGTCGTCAGGATCGTCCGAGCCTCTACGACCCGTTCGCCGATCGACCGGAGCCGCTCGTCGAAAGGACCGATCGCGTCTCGGATCTCGCAGATGTGGATCTTGCCGGCATCGAAGCCGTGGCCGTCAGCCTGCTCCGCTCCTATGAGGATCCGTCTCAGGAACAGGAGATGGGGCGTGAGGCGGCGCGACGTGCACCGGACGTCGCCGTCTCGCTGTCGAGCGACGTGGTGGCCGAGTTCCGGGAGTTCGAGCGAACATCCACGACCGTCTTGAACGCCTATCTCACGCCGGTGGTTGCCGATTACCTCGCAAGGCTCGAGGCCGGCGTGCGTGCGAGTGGACTGGCCGACGCCGTTGCCGTGATGCGCTCGTCGGGGGGCCTGATCAGCGGGTCCGATGCCGCGGCACTCCCCGCGTCCATCCTCC
>JAUVNV010000039.1 GCA_030599515.1 Acidimicrobiia bacterium | reverse complement strand
TGGCAAGGACGCACAACGAAGGCGCAGTCGGGACTGCGTCGAGGCGGAGGACGCCGCCAGGGGCGTCGAGGGCCGGAGAGACACGGTGCCCATTTCTGCGACGGACCACTAGGTTCTGCGATCCCGGGATCAACCAGACGCGCCAACGTCGTCGGCACTGAGGCGACGGTACTTCCTGCGGCCGAGCGACCGATCCAGCACACCGGCCTCCCAGTCCTCCGGCGGAATGGTGGTCTCGGTAGCGTCCTGGATCGCCGACGTTGTCAGGCTCAGCGCATCCTCGAGGCCCATGTCCGATCGATGACCGTTCCCGATCTCCTCTGCCAGCCTCTCCTCGTCGCCGCCGAGCACCGCGAAGCCCGGTTCGTCGCGCAGCGTGCCGTCGTAGCGCACGTGGAAGAGATGGTTGTCATCGTCGCCGAGTTCGGCGACCAGGACCTCGACCTCGTACGGCTTCACCTCGTGCGTGAAGATCTGACCCAGCGTTTGTGAGTAGGCGTTGGCAAGACCCTTCCCGGTCACGTCGCCTCGGGCGTACGCGTAGCCCTTCACGTCGGCGTAGCGAATCCCGGCGACGCGCAACATCTCGAATTCGTTGTAGCGCCCGACTCCGGCGAATGCGATCCGATCGTATATCTCACCGGTCTTGTGCAGTGACCGACTTGGGTTCTCACCGATCAGCAGAATCCCCCGGTCATATTCGACGACGGCTATGGGTCGACCCCGCTGGATTCCTTTCCTGGCGAACTCGGCCCGATCCTTGATCAACTGCTCCGGCGGAACGTAGAAAGGCATCGTCATGGTCGGCCCTCCATCACCTCGACCGCGATCGGACCGATCTCCTCATCGGGGACCTCGCGATACCCCTGCGCTGTGACGGTCACCACGTTCGGGTAGATCCCTCTCTTGGGATCGGGCCCACCCGTCGCCGCGTCCTCTTCGGCCGCCGCCACCAGCGCCTCGACGACGACGTGGACGGCCTCGGACCCGTCCAAACCATCGTTCCAGGCGCTCTTGAGAAACGCCCGAGCTTCCGATCCACCCGATCCGGTGGTCGCGTAATCTTGCTCGTCGTATCGCCCGCCGACGACGTCGAAGCTGTAGAGCTTCCCCGCGCCCTCCTCGTCGTCGTATCCACAGAACAGTGGCACGACGATCAGTCCCTGGAACGCGAGAGGAAGATTGCCGCGAACCAAGCGAGCGAGAAAGTTCGCCTTACCGTCGAGACTCAGCCGTGTGTCCTCGATCTTCTCGTAGTGCTCCAACTCCGTCTGGAACAGCTTCGTCAGTTCTACGGCCATGCCGGCGGTGCCCGAGATGGCGACGGCCGAGCGGTCGTCCGCAGGGTAGACCTTCTTGATCCGGCGATGGGCAATGACGTTCCCTGCAGTGGCCCGTCTGTCGCCGGCCATCATGACTCCGTCGACCCAACGCATCGCGAGGATCGTCGTGGCCTCAGGAACGTCCATCGAACCCGGTGGGATCTCCCATGTTGGCACCAGATGGTGCTGCTCCAGCAGCGCAGAGAAACTCGCTGCGGGAATGATCCCTCCGTCCTCGGGCGGCACCGACAACCCCGTCGTCATTGGCCGCCCTTCTGCACGTAGTTCTTCACGAACTCCTCGGCGTTCTCTTCGAGCACCGTGTCGATCTCGTCGAGCAGATCATCGATCCGGTCACTGATCTCCTCGGCGGCGCCGGTGGTCTCGATCTCACTGCGATCGGACTCGTCGCCTTTCCGGTCGGCCGGCCGTTGCCTGCGTTCCTGTTCAGCCATCGTTCCCTCCAAGGGCACGGATCATCGCTGCCGCGGTCGGTGAAGCCTCGAGCATGCTCGCCACGTGCCGTCTGGTGCCTCTCAACGGTTCCATCATAGGAACCCGTTTGAGCGTCTCTTCACCGATGTCGAACACGAGCGAGTCCCAGTTGGCGGAAACCAGGGCCTCAGGATACCTGTGGACGCATGTCCCCCGGAAGAACGCCCTCGTGTCTTCAGGGGGTTCGATGGTGGCCAGTTCGACCTGCTGATCGTCGAAGAGCCGGCGAATCGCTCCTCGATCCACGAGTCGCTGGTACAGGCCCCGCTGCGGGTCGACGTCGTGGTACTGGAGGTCGAGGAGCCGGAGCTTCGAATCGTTCCACGCGAGACCATCCCGGCTCCGGTAGCCCTCGAGGATCCGCAGCTTCGCCGTCCAGTCGAGACGATCGGCCGTCGAACGCGGATCCGTCTCGAGGTCGAGGAGTATCTGTTCCCATTCTCCGAGCACCTGGGTCCAGACCGGTCCGACTCCAATCGATCGGGCGTACTGCTGAATGACATCGAGATACTGCCACTGAATCTCGAGAGCCGTGAGCCGGCCTCGATCCGTCGTCTCCATCGCGTATTCGAGTTTCGGATCGTGGCTGACCGACCAGACCTCGCGCACCGGGTCGACCAGCTCGATCGGATCGGGGAACGCGCCGTCTTCTATTGCGTCGAGGACCAGCGCCGTCGTTCCGAGCTTCAGGAAGGTCTGGACCTCGCTGCGATTGGCATCGCCGAGGATCACGTGCAGCCTTCGGTATCGGGACGGATCGGCATGGGGTTCGTCGCGCGTGTTGATGATCGGCCGCTTGAGCGTCGTCTCGAGTCCGATCTCTTCTTCGAAGAAGTCGGCACGCTGCGTGATCTGATAGTCGACCGGCGGTCGACCATTCTCCGAACCGATCTTCCCCGATCCCGTGAAGATCTGACGAGTAACGAAGAACGCCGTGAGGTGTCGCACGATCCGGTCAAATGGGATCGCGCGAGCGATCAGATAGTTCTCGTGGGCGCCGTACGAGTTGCCCTTGCCGTCGGTGTTGTTCTTGTGGACGACCAACCGTTCGTCCGGACCGAGAAGCCGCTGCGCTGCTTCTACCGCCTCGACCATCACGCGTTCACCGGCTTTGTCGTACAGGGCAGCCGATCGCGGGTCAGCGCACTCCGGGCTCGAGTACTCCGGATGCGCGTGATCAACGTAGAGACGCGCCCCGTTCGTGAGCACCGTGTTGACCAGGCCCGTCTCGAAGTCGATCCCCGGTCCCTCGGCGATTCTGAAACCCCGCAGGTCCCGCCCGGGGCTCTCCTCGTCGAGTGACCACTGGATCCGCGATCGGTTCCCGGCGTACGAGCTGACGACCGCGGAGGATGCCACGACCGGGTTGAAGGCGGCCTGATTGAGAACCGTGATTCCGAATTCGGTCTCGGTGCCGAGAACCTTACGCAGCGCCATGCATGCTCAGAGGTACTGACCCGGAGTCACTGCTTCGATGGTACGACTCTCCCGATCCCCCTCGATCAGCGTGCGCACGTATACGATTCGTTCGCCCTTCTTCCCCGAGATCTTCGCCCAATCATCCGGGTTGGTCGTGTTCGGTAGATCCTCCTGCTCCCGGAACTCCTGCGTGACCGATTCGAGGAGATCGGACGTGCGGAGACCGCTCTCGCCGCCTGCGATCTCCCGCTTGATCGCTTCCTTCTTCCCTCGCCGCACGATGTTCTCGATCATCGCTCCCGATGCGAAGTCCTTGAAGTACAGGATCTCACGATCCCCGTTCGCGTACGTCACTTCGAGGAAGCGATTCTCCTCGTCTTCCCGATACACCTTGTCGACCACCGCGTTGACCATCTCCTTGAGCATCGAGCCGAGATCTCCATCATGACGGGCGAGTTCGATGGCGTCGTACGGCAGATTCTTGGTGAGGTAGATGCCGAAGATCTGCGCAGCCGCTTCGCGTCCCGGGCGCTCGATCTTGATCTTCACGTCGAGTCGGCCGGGACGAAGAATCGCCGGATCGATGAGATCCTCGCGGTTCGACGCGCCGATGACGATGACGTTCTTGAGCGCCTCCACACCATCGAGTTCTGACAGGAGTTGGGGAACGATCGTCGATTCCACATCGGACGAGATGCCTGTGCCTCTCGTCCGGAACAGCGAATCCATCTCGTCGAAGAAGACGATCACGGGCACGCCCTCATCCGACTTCTCTTTCGCCCTTTGGAAGATCAGACGGATCTGACGCTCGGTCTCGCCAACGTACTTGTTGAGAAGTTCCGGACCTTTGACGTTCAGGAAGTAGGAACGCGTGTCGTCGCTCCCCTCTTTCTTCGCAACGGCCTTCGCCAGGCTGTTCGCGACGGCCTTGGCGATCAGGGTCTTCCCGCATCCGGGCGGTCCGTACAGCAGGACTCCCTTCGGGGCGGCGAGGTCGTAGTCGTCGAACCGGTCCTTGTGGACGTAGGGAAGCTCGATCGCGTCCTGGATCACCTCGATCTGATCGCCGAGTCCGCCAATCTGAAGATACGTGACATCCGGCACCTCTTCGAGGACGAGCTCTCCCACCTCGGGCCGGACGAGTCTCTCGAGGATCAGTCCCGTGAGCGGATCGATACGGACGTGATCGCCGACGCGCAAGGGCTCCTCTTCGACGGCCTCGGACCGTCCCACGACGCGTTCCTCGTCGGCCCTGCCGAGAATGATCAATCGATTGTCCGAGATGACTTCCTTGATCGTCACAACCTCACCGGCGGGGTCGTAGCTGCGCATGTCGACAACGTTGAACGCCTCGTTGAGAATCACTTCTTGCCCGATTCCGAGTGCCTTGAACTCAACGGTCGGCTCCACATTGACGCGAAGTTTGCGTCCGTTCGTGTTCACGTCCACTGTTCCGTCTTCGTTGCGCCGCAAGATCGTTCCAAACGGATTCGGAGGCGCCGTCAGTTTCTCGACCTCCTCTCGAAGGAGGGCCAGTTGCTCACGAGTCTCTTCGAGCGCTGCAGCGAGTTTCTCGTTCTGACCTGCAGCTTGAGAGATCTTGCCCCGCGACTCGAGGAGCCGCTCCTCCAGGAGACGGGCACGCCGGGGAGCATCCTGGAGCCGGCGCCTCATCACCTCGATCTCCTCCTCGAGGAGCAGAATCTTCCTTCTGAGTTGCTCGTCGTCGTACTGGTTCACGGTTGGATCCTCTTCGCGTTCATCCTTGGAGTCGGTTCCGACTCGTCATCCGAGTGTAGGCCTCCGACAGGGTTGCGGGAAGCCGTTGGATTCCGCCCAAGGACCCCGCCCCCAACCCGAAAAGAACTCGTCGTTCCGCACATCGGTGACTATCTTTCTCCCGTCACACTCCGAAAGGACACAAGCCATGAAGGTCTGGATCGACCAGGATCTCTGCACCGGCGACGGGATCTGCGAAGAGATCGCACCCGACGTCTTCGTACTGCTCGACGATGGACTCGCGTACGTTCGCGAGGGCGAGAAGATCTTCGCCGCCTCAGAGGGGAACACGCAGGGCGCAGAGGGTTTGGCGAACTTCCCCGACGACCAGATGGACGCCGTCGTTGAATCGGCAGAAGAGTGCCCGGGCGAGTGCATCTTCATCGAGCCGTAGGATTCAGGTCGAAGGCCTGAATCGGTACCGATTACCGAGTAGATCAATCGGAGAGGTCGTATCCCCCGGGTGCGGCCTTTCTCGTGTCCTGAGATCGCGTAATGCGCATCCACACACGACTCGCCGGTTCGGAAGTACCGAGTACTGACTACTGACTACGCCGCCGCAGGCGGCCACCGAGTACTTTTCTCGCCACCGTTATGAAACCTGTGTGTCCGATCATCCGGTGGGATGGACGCACGGAGCGGCCGTTCACGGACCAATCCCGCATCATCACCTCGAACGTCGACACTTCGATGAATCGGCCCGTCCCGGCTATCGCCGACCGGACCGTCTCGATCTGCGGCACGTTGGGGACGTAGCAGGCGAAGCCTCCGCCGCCGGGGAGGTGTTCGGCCGCAGCTTCGACCATCTCCCACGGCTCGGGGACGTCGAGCACGATCCGCTCCGGACGGACGTCGGCGACCGCGTCAACGACCTCGCCGACTCTCAGGTCGACCCATTCAGGAACCCCTCCGAAGAAGCCTGCGATCCTGCTGCGCGCAAGGGTGGCGTGATCGGTCCTTCGTTCGACGCTCACCAGCCGACCGGTCGGACCGACGGCCCTCGCCAGCATCATGGTGAGCCCGCCGGATCCGGTGCCCGCTTCGAGCACGGTCATCCCCGGCCCGATGTCGGCCCAAACCATCAATGCCGCAGCGTCTTTCGGGTAGAGAACGTTCGCTCCCCGAGACATCTTGAGGACGTAGTCGGCGAGCCGCGGCCGAACGACGGTCAGGAAGGTGCCATTCGTCGTCTCGAGAGATGAGCCCTCGAGAGATCCGATGATCTCGTCGTGTGGAAGTGCCCCCCGGTGGGAGTGGAAGCTTCGACCGGGAATCAACTCGATGAGGTACCGCCGACCCTTGACGTCGAAGAGAAGGCATGCGTCCCCGGGACCGAACGGGGAGCCGGTGCTCATCCCCCGATGGCGGGAATGATCGCCACAGCGAGCGAGAGAACCATCGCAACAACGATGAACCAGACGAAGATCTTGATCCATTTCTGACGGCTACGCATCTCGGATTGTCCTATGGGAGAGGGGCGATCTCGGCGATGGGATGCCGGCCCCGCATGACGCGGATCGTTGTGCCCTGGTCGACATCGATCGCAGTCTTGTAGATCAGGCGCCGTCCGCCCCCCCGGCCTTTCCCCAACCCGTACGCCATCAGTGCGAGACCCAGCCCCAATCGGGGCATGTCATTGCGCTCCAGCGCGTGACTCGTTGCGATCCATCCGAAGCGCACGGCTGGATGGAATCGATTGAACCACCAGCGACGAAAGATGGGGCCGAATTCCTTCATGTGGTTTGATAGACCTCGATGTGGATTCTGCGACGACGCGACCGCCAGATTCCGTAAGCGATGAGCGCAACCACGACGACCGCCACACCGCCGACGATGAACGCGACGTTCTGCTTCGCTCCTTCTTCCGTCTCTACGACGACGCCTTCGATCTCTCTCAGTTTGCCTTCGAGATCGTCACGGCTGATGGTCATGTCGGCCCTCCCGTCTGCGCAGTCTGATCTTCCGGTTCGGGTCTCGGTCCGGCTTTGACAACGATCGCGGCAATGGCGACGAACACGGCGAAGGCGATCACGTATCCGAGCGCCTCCCAATACGGGCTGTCGGGCAGCACGTCGACCAATCCGCGCATGACGGCGACCCCGATGAGGATCATCGCCGCAGACCACAGAGCGGCAGCACCGAGCGAGAAGCCGGCGAACCGTCCGAGTTTCTTCGCCTGCCCGACGGTCTCCTGGAGGAGGTACTCCTTCGCGAGATCACGGAACTCGACGATCAGCACGGGGAGATCCTGCAACGTGGCCATGTGTGTCCCTCAAAGTGTTCGGTTGCCCCTTAGGGTAATCGCGTTCGCGACGGTCGCGCTCCGTTGCGATCGTCGGGTACCATCTCGTTCCAGAATGGACTCGGGAGCATTTGGCCAAGACCCAACCGACGATCCGCTGGGAGTGAAGGGACGCCGCACTGCCCGCCGGAACATGGTGCCCCTCGTCGGCGGGCAGGCTGTGTCCCTGTTCGGCGACTACATCGCATTCTTCTCGCTCCCCTACTTCGTTCTCGCCCTCACCGGACGACCGCTCGATCTGGGACTCACTGCTGCCGCAGAAACCCTGCCGATGCTCCTGTTCGGCTTGGTCGCCGGCGTGTTCCTCGATCGCCGTCGGAACCTGAAGTCGACCCTCGTCTGGATCGATCTGGTGCGCGCCGCCGTCTTCATCGGCTTGGCGCTGGCGGCGGCGAACGGTGCGGGTACCCGCTGGCTCGTCTTCGGTGTTGCGTTCGTGATCGGAACGATGTCGGTGTTCTTCGACTCCGGTCTTCAGGCCTTGATGCCTCCAGTCCTCGACGAGGACATGCTCATCGACGCGAACTCACGACTCGCAGTTGCCCGCATGGTGACACTGAGCGTCGGACCGCTCGCCGGGGGCATCCTCATCGCCTTCAGCGGAGGATTCGCGATCGCCTTCTTCATCAACGCAGCGACCTTCCTCTTGTCGGCAGTGTTCCTTGCAAGGCTTCGTGTCGTTCACGAGCGTCCCCGGGTCTCGCGTGAGCCGTTCATGGATTCGCTCAGGGACGGCCTGCATCACCTGATCGGGGATCCACGACTTCGCTGGGCGACCCTGGGCGGAACCTTGACGAACCTCGTATTTCAGCCGCTCGAGGCGCTGCTGGTCCTCTTCGTCGTCACGGAGATCCTCGATCTCCCTGCCGACACCATCGGAGACCTCACGACCGTCGGAGTCAGCATCGGTATCTTCTACGCCCTGAACGCAGCCATCGGCGCCATCGGTGTCGCACTCGCCCCCCGGATAGCCACCACCGTCCCACTCGGCACCATGTACGTGGCCGGCCTGTTCCTCCTCGGAGGTGGCTTCCTCACCCTCGCCATGATGCGATCGTTCTGGGCGGTGATCCCCGCAGGCCTGGCATTCGCTGGCGTGGCGTGGGTCAACGTTGCCCTGACGACGATGCGTCAGCGGCTCACTCCGCCCGAGTTGCTCGGGCGCGTCATCGCGGCCTCGCGAACGCTCGCTTGGATCGGTCTACCGGTGGGCGCCGCTCTCGGCGGCATGATCGCCGGATACATCGGGGTGATCCCCGTCTACGTCGGTGGCTCGGTCCTCGTGATCCTCATCGCCGCGTTCCTCCTCACCACGCCCCTCGTGCGGGACCCCGTGATGGCAGACCCGGAGGCTGGTACTGAGTACTGAGCACGGAGTACGGCGCCGAAGGCGTCCTAGTGGTCCGTCGCAGAAATGGGCACCGTGTCTCTCCGGCCCTCGACGCCCCTGGCGGCGTCCTCCGCCTCGACGCAGTCCCGACTGCGCCTTCGTTGTGCGTCCTTGCGCCCAACGCCCCTGACTCGACATCGACACCCCGAACGTTCGTGGACACAGCACTAGTACTTCCTCCGGCGCTTGACGCGCATGCCTCTCCGGCTCTTCGCGATCAAGCCGATGGCGAATCCGAGCAGCACTGCGAGAACGATCCAGATGATGATCTGTGAGCCGACGTACAGCACCTACTCCTCCAGAGCGATGAACTCGATGCGCCGGTTCTTCTGCCGACCTTCTTCTGTCGAGTTGTCCGCGATCGGACGGGTATCACCGTAGCCGACAGCGATGAAGCGATTGGGATCTTCCCCCTGCTCCACGAAGTAGACGACGACCGCTTGTGCCCGGCGAACGGACAGTTCCAGGTTCCGTTCGGACGATCCCTGCGTGTCCGCATGGCCGGCGATTTCGATCGGCACGGCAGCGAACTCTCTCAGTGGAACCAGGAGCTCATCGAGAAGTGTCTCCCCGACCTCGGTGAGTTCATCGCTGGCGAATTCGAATTCGACGACCTTGCCCTCGATCAACTCGGCGAGCGTCCGTTCGAGTTCCTCGACTTCCTCGCGGGTTGGGGGCGGCGGCTTCGGCGGGCCGATCACACCGTCGGTGAGATCGAATCCGACATCATGAAGAGCGACGATGAAACCCTCTGAAGCGATCACAAGGTCTCGCTTCTCCTGCCGGGTCTCGGTCTTGCCCGAGGTCGTCACGACTTCACCCGCCGGGTTGACCGTGACCGAACCCTCCTCCAGCCCGTTCGCGAGTGATCCGACGAGCGCGACGGCCTTGCCGATCCACTCATCCTCCGAGGCAAGTCCTTCGATGATCTGAACGTCATCGACATCGATGCTCGTGAACAGGACAGAGCCCTCTGCCGTTTCCAGAGCCGCAAGTGATTCATCCACGAAGACCCGCTGTTCTTCGGCGGAAAGATCTCCCGAAACCGTCACTGCGTCGCCGGTCCATTCCAGCGTGACCGGGGAACCGACGATCTCACCGGCTGCAAGCTTGGTGGCCGCGACCACCCACACTCCGCTCGCATCCACCGACCGGACGCCGGAGACGGCTACAACCGCTCCTTCCGCTGATACGAGGTCCTGGCCTTCGATGTACTGGCCCTTCAGTGAAATAGCAAAGCCGGCGGCCTCGGCGGTGATGTCGCCGAACCCGGCCAAGCGAAGACTCTGCTCAGATCTGGCCTCCAGATCGGCTTCGATGGATCGGGTGCCGACGAAGACAGCCATGGCGGTGAAGACGATGAAGATCAGGATCACACCGGCGATGAACGCCGCCCACGACGCTGCAGGCTCATCGTCGACGGGCGCCCCAAAACCCGGCGGCGCGGCAGATGATCGCTTCGCTGCTGTGCGATCGAGTTGCTGGAGTCGTTTCGTGGTCTTGGTCTTGCGCGCCATGTTCCCTCGAGATGCTACCGACTCCCCCGGCAACCGTCACACACTGCGAGATCGCGGTCTCCGGACGTCAACCAACCTCGACCGACGACTCGTCGAGCACGACCCGGATAGCCTCGTGATCACGGAGAGCGTTCGTCAGCATGTCTCCCGTCGCCTCTTTCAGCGAGCGGAGGCGGCGCGCCAGATCCTCGTACTCGTCCCTGCTCTTGGCGAGACGTTCGATGGAGCGCCGCCGCTCCGTCTCATACACTTCCGAGGCCTGTTCGGTTGCTTCGGCCAACGTCGCCTCGGCTTCGGTTCGGGCGTTCTCGAGAACCTGTTCGGATTCCGATGCCGATTCCGCGCGAACACGCTCCGCATCGTCTCGCGCTGCTGCGACCTCAGCTTCCACGAGACGGGTTGCGTCGGCACGGATCGACTCCGCCTCGGCGCGGATGGTCTCGGCTTCCTCGGCCGCAGCGTCGAGACGCGCCTGGGCCTGCAGGAGGAGCCCCTCGGCGTCTTTCCTGGCTCGATCCGCTGTTGCCTTGGGTTCCGCCAGTAGTTTGGCCGTCTCGATCTCGGCATCACGAAGCATCAGAGACGCTCGCTCCTCGGCATCGGAGAGGAGCTTGTGCTTGGCCTCGGCCGCCGCTACGTATGCCGATTCGACGGAATCCTCGACTTCGAGTTTCCCAACTCTCCGACGCTCGAGTTCGCGCTTCTGAATGAGGGCGTCCCTCAGATCCTCCTCGAGCGTGGAGATGGACACCGTCAGCTCTTTGAGGAATCGATCGACCTGATCACGCTCGTAACCGCGGCGTCCGACGTCGAACGACTGACGCTCGACCGACTCTTTCAGCGAGTCCACTGTCGACCTCCTCGATCGCGTTGATCCTACGAGACCCGGAGCCAGTCTATGACGGCTACTCTCAGTGGTCAACCGGTTATCGATGACCACGCCGAGTAGAACTTCCGGGTCGTCGACATCGTACCACTCCGAGGCGGATCACCGGGGTGACATACGACACGGGTACGCTGCACGGATGATCGGAGCCGTGTTCACAACCCTCGGAGCCGGCGACTGCGAAGCCCTCGGCGACGGGTGGCTCGTCCAACCCGTGGCTGCCTGGACGAGTCTGGCGTACGCGGTCGTCGGATTCGTATTGATGATGACGGCTGCTCCGTCCCACGATCGGGAGCGAACACTCCGCATCGTGTTCGGGATCCTGCTCATCGGAACGGGCATCGGCAGCTTCTTGTACCACGGCCCACAACCCCCGATCGCCGGATTCGCTCACGACATCACGTTCCTCACCGCCTTGTGGTTCCTGATCATCATGAACCCGGCTTCGGCCTACGGCATCCGCCGCTCATGGGCATGGGTCTCGGTTGCCGTCGTGTCCATGACCATCGCGATCGTCCTCGCTCTCTTCCCCGCGTCCACGAACCTCCTCACTGCGATCTCGGCGGCGGCATTGGTTGTCTCAGATCTCCTCATGCACAGGATCGGCGGCATCGACGGGCGCTGGTATGCAGCGGCTCTTGCTCTCTTCGCCGGCGCGCTCCTCTTCAACGCCCTGGGTCGCTCGGGAGCGTCAACGTGCGTGCCCGATCAGATACTCCAGTTCCACGCTCTATGGCACGTCCTGTCCGCCGCAGCGTTCGGTGCCTACTTCGTCGCGACGGTCCGCCCGCGCAACCAGGAGCCACTCCCTTGACCCTCCCCGTCGAATACGCCGACATCGAAGCAGCGGCCGATCGCATCGCTCCGTACGTTCACCGGACGCCAGTGTTCACCTCATCGGTCCTTGATCGCGAACTCGGTGCCTGCGTCTTCTTCAAGGCTGAGAATCTGCAGAAGGTCGGGGCCTTCAAGGCTCGCGGGGCGACAAACGCCATCCTGCAACTCCCGGACGATGTTCCCGGCGTGGTGACCCACTCCTCCGGCAACCACGGCCAGGCGATAGCGTACGCGGCCGCCATTCGCGATCTCCCTGCATGGATCGTCATGCCACGCACCGCACCGCAGCTCAAGATCGAGGCCGTTCGCTCGTACGGTGCCGAGGTCGTGTTGTGCGACCACGCCGATCGGGAACCGACCGCTGCAGATGTCGCTGAGCGGACCGGCGCGGCCCTGGTCCACCCGTTCGACAATTCCAATGTCATCGCCGGACAGGGCACCGCAACTCTCGAACTCGTCGATCAAGTTGAAGGCCTCGACGTGGTCGTTGCGCCCATCGGCGGCGGCGGATTGCTCTCGGGGGCGGCCACCGTAGGTGCGGCGCAAGATCCGGTGATCCGGGTGATCGGTGCGGAGCCTTTCGCCGTCGACGAGGCCTTTCGCTCGCTCCGGTCAGGTCGGCGCCTTGGGGGCGTCGTCGATCCCGTCACGGTGGCCGATGGTCTTCTCACGGGGATCGGCGCCAGGCCCTTCGCGATCCTGACCGCCCTCGAGGCAGAAGTGATCCGCGTGACCGAGGCATCGATTCTCAAAGCAGCGTTGTTCTTTCTGCAACGGATGAAGCTCGTGGTCGAGCCTTCCGGCGCCACGCCGCTCGCGGCTCTCAGAACAGAGCCGGAACGCTTCTCCGGACGACGCGTCGGCGTCATCATCTCGGGCGGCAACACCGACCTCTCATGGCTGGAGGCTGCACGCCGCCTTTGACGATCTGCCCGTCGGTCAGGTGATCGCCGACAGGCTCGTCAGCGCCTCCGCCAGGCGCTTTCGCGATTCGTTGAGATTCTCGGACGACCGCTGCTCGCGGTCCCTCGCCGCGGCCAGCCTGGCCGACCGGTCCGGCTGTCCTTCCCCTTCCGCCTCGGTCGCTCGATACGCATAGCGAGCCTCTGCCCTCGCGTCGACGGCGGCACGGGTGTCGTTGAGACGATCGACAACGCCGCGCGCCGTCTCTGCCGTCCTGGTGTCGGGTGCCGCAGCCTCGAGGGCGTAGAGATGATTGGTTGCCGCATTCATACGGCCGGAGAGTTTCTGCCATGTCTCGGCGCTTGCCGTCTCAGCGGTTGCGCCGACATCCGTCTTCTGGTCGTACTTGGCGTTTCCACGCCAGAGAGCGAGAGACTCGGTGAGATGGTCGAAGAGCCAGCGCGAGTCGGCGTAGCCGCTCCGTGCGAGCTCTTTCCACGTCGGGCCGGCGCTCGCCACCGTGACGCTCTTCTTCTTGCCCGATCGGGCGAGAACCACGATTAGGACGACCACGAGGAGTCCTCCGATGATGAGGATCCACCAGGGAGCTTCGCCTTCGCTCTCGTCGCCGGGGGCAGCGGTGGTGTCGGGTGCCTGCGTCGTGTCCGGAGCCTGCGTCGTGTCCGGAGCCTGCGTCGTGTCCGGAGCCTGCGTCGTGTCCGGAGCCTGCGTCGTGTCCGGAGCCTGCGTCGTCTCGGGAGCC
>JAUVNV010000164.1 GCA_030599515.1 Acidimicrobiia bacterium | reverse complement strand
GTCTACGGCTTGATGCTGGAGACGATCATGGAGAGATCGCTCGGCGAGGAGTTGCAGGCTCAACGGACAATCCGTACCGCAGACTTCATGCTGAGAGCGCTTCTGGTCGATCCCAATAGGCTAGAATAAGTGGCCGCTGAGGCCTGCGGGATCAAAGGCGTTCCTGCCTACAGCGACTCGGCGTCGGCCTGCTCGTAGCGTTCAGGGACTCAGCCGGGCGATCTCTCTGGGGAAGGGGCGGTCTTCGTCGGCGCGACCGAGCTCTTCGGCGAACCTTCGGCCGTCCCATACGGCTGAGGCGATGGTGCCTGGGTTGAGAGCATCCCCCACGGCGCGCACCGTCAGCAGGCCGGCGTCGTTCCATGACGGTCGCTGTTCGAGGAGGTTCAGGTAGAGGCCTTCGTTGGGCAGTCGGCTTGTGACGAACACAGCAGCGTCGCAGTCGAGGTGCTGCTCCCGGTCGGTGTAGACGCAGGCCAGAACGACACCGTTCGTGTCTGTCGTCACCACGGTGTGCCCGGTAATCAGCTTCGCACCGAGATTGAGGAGGCGAGCCTGGATCCGGTGCTGCTCCATCGTGTTGTGGGTCCACGTCGACACGTCGGCGGCGGGTGTGACCAGCGTGACCGAGTAGTCCTCTTTGAGGAGAAGTTCGGCGAGGACCCCACCCATGTAGTAGTGATCGTCGTCGAAGATCACGACTTCCTTCCCACTTGGTCGGGTGCCTGCAATGAGGTCGTCGGGCGTGAGGATCTCAAACTCCGGATCCAGGTCCAGTGGCTGCGTGTGGGCGTAGCCGATCCCATCGCGCCGCCACGTTGCGCCGGTGGCAATGGCGATGTGATCGAAGCCGTACTCGAGGATCTCGTCTGCCGTCATCGCACTCTCGAAGTAGTACTCGACGTTCTTCATGCGATCGATCTGAGTGCGGCGATAATCGAGCACCCGAATCCACGACGCCAGCCCGGGCAGGAGCGCCTCTCGTGCGACCCGTCCACCGAGCGTTCGCGACGCCTCGATCAGCACAACCTCATAGCCGCGGTTCCCAAGTGCCATGGCTGCCTCGAGGCCGGCGGGCCCGCCCCCGACGACGAGGATCTTGGCGTCGGAGTGCTTGGGGCGGATGATTTCTGGATGCCAGCCCTTCCTCCACTCCTCCCCCATGGTGGGGTTCTGGGTACAGCGGATGGGGGCCATGGTGGTGTCAGACGCCACGCAGATGTTGCACCCGATGCACTCGCGAATGTCCTCGATCCGGCCTTCCTCGATCTTCTTGGGCAGGAACGGGTCCGCAATGGATGGACGGGCGGCGCCGATGAAGTCGAGGATGCCCTGACGGATCATGCGCACCATCGTGTCCGGAGAGGTGAAGCGGCCCACACCAACCACCGGCTTCGCTGTCAGGTCCTTGAGTCCACGGATGTAGTCCTCGCGCTCGGCTTCGGGCCCGAAGCGAGAGGTGTTGGAGTCATCGGGCCAACCCCCCACCATGAAGTCCCACATGTCCGGGATTTCGCCGAGCATCTCGAGGATCCCGACCGTCTCCTCCCGGTTGATGCCGCGATCGCCGACCAGCTCATCCACGTTGATGCGACAGGCGACCCCCGCCCGCCCATCGGCGATCTCTCGTGTGTCCTCGAGGATCTCGCGCAGCAGTCGGGCGCGGTTCTCCAATGAACCACCGTACTCATCGGTTCTGTCGTTGTGTTGACGTGAGAGGAAGTGGTTCAACGTCGAGAAGTCGTGGCCGGCATAGACATAGATGACGTCGTAGCCGGCTTCGATCGATCGCTCCACTGCCTCGCGGTGCCACTGCCTCAAGTCAGCGACGTCGCTCCTGTCCATCCTCCTTATCTGGATGGGCTGGATCTCGCCGTGTACCGGGCGATGGGAGGGTCCCATCGGAGGAATCCGGGTATAGAGGTTGGGGCTGCCATTGTGCGTCAACTCGATGGCGGCCAGTGAGCCGTGGGCATGGATGCTCTCCGTCACGCGAGCATGAGCGGGAATGTCCCGGTCGTCCCAGATACGACCTTGGATGTAGGGAGCGAACTCCGATGATGCGTGGATCTCCGTCTCCTCGGTCGACACGACGGCCCATCCCCCTTCGGCTTTGATTCCGCGCATGGCTGCAAGCGCCGACGGATCGCGGTAGCCCATGCCGTTGCATTGCGGCACCTGGAAGAACCGGTTGCGTGCAACGACTGGCCCGATGGCAACCGGTTCGAACAGGACGTCGTAGCGGGGATCCCGACCCTGGGGAACGGTCATCGAGTCGCTCCTACTGATTGATGCTGATCGACTTCGTCAGTTCGATCCCAATGCCGTCGCAGGCTCGACGTAGTCGTATCCCAATGCAGTCGCCACGTGCTCTTCCGTTACGAATCCGCAACAGACGTTGAGCCCGCCGAGGAAGTGCGGGTCGTCGAGCAGCGCCTGCCTCACACCCTTGTCGGCAAGTGCCAGCGTGAAGGGCAGCGTGGCATTGTTGAGTGCGTACGTCGACGTCTTCGGGACCGCTCCGGGCATGTTGGCAACGCAGTAGTGGACCACGTCATCGATCACGTAAGTGGGGTTCTCGTGGGTGGTGGCTCGCGAAGTCTCGAAGCATCCGCCCTGATCGATGGCCACATCTACCAGGACCGATCCCGGTCGCATCCTCTTCACCATGTCGGCGGTGACGAGTCGAGGTGCTCGATCACCCTTGATGAGTACCGCGCCGATCACAAGGTCAGCGTCAAGCACGAGTTCCTCGATTGACGATGTCGTGGAGTAGACGGTCTCCAACAGCGTGCCGAATCGACGGGCAAGACGATCAAGCACGCTGATGTCCCGATCAAGCACCGTGACGAAGGCGCCCAGGCCAATGGCCATCTCCATGGCGTGTTCACCGACCACTCCTCCGCCGATCACGACGACCTTGGCAGAGTGGACACCCGGTACGCCGCCGAGCAGCAGGCCTGCCCCGCCGTTGGGTGCCTCGAGGCAATGGGCGCCGGCCTGGACCGACATTCGCCCGGCTACCTGCGACATCGGCGCCAGCAACGGAAGTCCGCCCCTGTCGTCCGTCACGGTTTCGTAGGCGATGCAAGTGGCGCCGGAATCGACGAGCTCTCGGGTCTGATCGGGATCCGGTGCGAGGTGCAAGTAGGTGAACAGCGTCTGATCGGGTCGCAGCCGGGCGCGCTCAACGGCCTGTGGTTCCTTGACCTTGACGATCAGTTCGGCCTGGTCCCACACGTCGTCGACGGTTCCGATCCGGGCTCCGGCGGCAACGTAGTCTTCATCAGATGCGCCGATTCCGGCGCCCGCGGACGTCTCGACGACGAGCTCGTGCCCGTGTACGACGAGCTCGCGCACACTGCCAGGTGTAAGGCCGACTCTGCGTTCCGCGTTCTTGATCTCCTTGGGTGCTCCAATGATCACCGTCGACCTCCTGGAAGAGTTCTTCGTTGTCGTTGCTTTGGTCGTTCCTGAGTCTTGATGCGGCTGTTCACGAGCGCAGCACTTCGCCAATTGCGCTGACTATGTGGTCGATCTGCTCGTCGGTGATGACGAACGGCGGACACAACGTCAGATGATTCGGGGGTATGGGGCGGATGATGACGCCCCTGCCCAGCAGCGTGTCTCGCACGCCGGCGACGTTGACGCCCTCTGGGACGGTGATCCCCCATATGGCGCCCTCGCCCCGCACGTCGATCAGCAGCCCTTCATCTCGAAGAGCCCTCAGCCCCGATGACAGTCTGATCCCGATCTCTGTGGCCCGTGCCAGGAGACCCTCGCGTTCCTGGATCTCGATGCACTTGAGGGCGGCGACGCATCCGAGGGGATGGCCGGAGTAGGTGTAGCCGGTGCGGAGAATGAATCCTTCGTTGGCCTCGAGCCCCGCCCGGACGGCCGGGCCGACGATCACACCGGAGAGGGGAACGTAGCCGGACGTCACGCCCTTGGCGAAGATGATCATGTCGGGTGTGACGCCGTAGAACTGGCTGCCGAACCACTCGCCGGTCCGTCCGAACGCCGTGATCACCTCGTCGTGGATGAGGAACGCCCCATACGCGTCGCACAGGTCTCGCAAGTGCGACAGGTAGCCGTCCGGTGGAGGCCATACACCACCTGCACCCTGGATCGGCTCGGTGATGACGGCGGCGATCTCGTCGCCATGCTCGGCGAAGACCCGCTTCATGGCTTCATCGTCGTCGGCTACCACGTTGACGATGTCGGGAACCAACTGCCCGAAGCCCTCACGGTTGGGAGCGATGCCCTGGACCGACGTACCTCCGTAGTTCGTGCCGTGATAGCCGCGCTCGCGACTGACGATGATCTGCTTCTCAGGATGTCCCGCCTCGCGGTGGGCGATCCGCGCCAGCTTCATCGCGGTGTCGACTGCCTCAGACCCGGATGAACCGAAGAACACGCGAGCGTCATCGAAAGGGGAGAGTTCGGCGATCTTCGTCGCAGCCTGCTCGGTAGGGACATTCGTGAACGGATCGAAAGTGTGATAGGCGGCCAGAGTCTTCGCCTGCGCCGCGATCGCATCCGCGATCTCTTCGCGCCCGTGGCCCACGTTGCAGTACCACAGTGACGCCATGCCGTCGATGTACTCGTTGCCCTGGTCATCGAACACGACGGCGCCTCGACCACCGGTGATGGTTATGAACTCATCCTTGTGGGGCGATGTGAACGGGTGCAGGAACGAACTGGGCATGGACATCCCTCTCTGATTGGCATTGCCTATCGCTTGATAGGTAGTATACCTCGCGCAACCGGACCCGGCAACGCCGGCGCCGGAACGGAGACAAGAGAATCCGAGCCGACTGGGCCACCGAATGGTCAGGGCGGAGCGTACCGCCCAAGTATCAGTCGTCCCATTCGGCGCAGTGAGGAGGCGCAATGCCGAAGATCGTGAACTCGTGGAACGAGTGGGATCCACTGAAGCACGTGATTGTTGGGCGCGCCGACGGAACGATGGTGCAGGCTCCGGAGCCTGCGATCGTTCGGGATTGGCCGGAGTACGGGTTCCCGAAGGGGGTCTACGGCCCGCTTCCGGGTGACATGGAGGATGCGGCCAACGAGCAGTTGGACAACCTTGCCGATCTTCTCGAGAAGCGCGGCATCAAGGTCGATCGACCCGAGCCGCTCGACTTCTCCCGGAAGGTGGAGACACCCGACTGGACACAGGATTCGATGTTCGGCGTCATGCCTCCACGCGACGTTCTGCTGACGGTCGGCAACGAGATCCTCGAGGCCACCATGTCGGCACGCTCCCGCTGGTTCGAGTATCTGGCGTATCGTCCGCTTCTGCAGCGCTACTTCCAGGAGGATCCCAACTTCCGCTGGGAGGCTGCTCCCAAGCCGCGCCTCACCGACGATTCCTACGTCGATGGACAGGACTTCTGGGAGTACGCCGAGTCGCTGCCCGACGCGGAACAGATCGAGCGATTCACCATGAACAAGCAGTGGAACCTCACGGAGGAGGAGCCGCTCTTCGACGCCGCCGACGTCGGCCGTTTCGGCAGAGACCTCTTCGTCCAGCGCTCAACTACAACCAACGGCGCAGGCATCAACTGGCTTCGCCGCCACTTCCCCGAACACCGCCTCCACGAGGTTCTCTTCTACGAAGGCCACCCGATGCACATCGACGCAACGTTCATCCCGCTGCGGCCGGGCCTTGCTCTCAGCAACCGCCAGCGCGTGCCGTTGACCGATGAGATGAAGCAACTCTTCGCCATGAATGATTGGGAGATCGTGCCGTGCGCCGAGCCTGCTCTGGAAGAGAAGCCGGCGCTGTGTTTCTGCAGTGTGTGGCTGTCGATGAACACGCTGCTGCTCGACGAGAACACGATCCTCGTCGAGGAGCAGGAGAAGGCCCAGCAGGAGCAGTTCTATCAGCTCGGGTTCGAGGTGATTCCCATTCCGTTCTGGGCCGTGGGGCCCTTCGGTGGTGGATTGCACTGCGCCACCGC
>JAUVNV010000188.1 GCA_030599515.1 Acidimicrobiia bacterium | reverse complement strand
CCGATGAGGCGAGGGCGAATCGCAGCCATCGCGGCTCGTCCCCGGGCGCTAACTCTTTGTCGTCCCGGTCGACGTGGACGGAATCCCCGGTGTCCAACTCGAGGTCGACGCCGGGAGAGGCTCCACGCGCGGCTGGATCGACCTGCAGCGGGCGCGGCGTCGAACTCACGGCGACCACGGCGGGTTCGTCCGGGGCGGCCGCGGGCTCCGGCATATCGTCATCGGCTCCGGCCGCCGGGTCGACGGGCACTCTGTCGGGTGCTTCCTCTGTGGGTGCGTCGACGCCAGCCGGTTCTGCCGACGCCAAAGCGCTCGGTTCGGTGGCCTCTCCGGCCGCCGTCTCGAACGTCCGGAGCTGAGCGGACAGCCGGTCGATCTGGGCCGTGAGAGATTCTGGGGTCACGGTCCCTTCGTGATCCATATCTTCCTCGGCGCGGGCGGCCCTCAGATTCCACAGCAGCGTGCTCGCGCCGGGACCGATGACCATGATCAGATCCTCCACGATCTCCTCGAGGTCGGCGACGCGTTTCTGCGCGGTCCGGAGTTCGCCGACGTGGCTCGGGCCAGAATCCTCCTGCGTGATGGTCATCCTCCGTTTCGTAGGACGACGAGCCCGCCGATAGATGGCGAACGCGAGTGCAGCGACGGCGGCGCTCGCGACGAGAACGAAGGCCGTGATCGGGATCCAGTTCACGACGAAACCCGCATCATCGAATCCGACTGCGGTGAAACTGCACTGGTTCGCGGTGGACACGTTGTGACGATGTCGCCCGGCGGCGATATACGCATGCCTCCAACCTACTCGCCGGAGGACGAAATCGCGGCCACCAGAGCCGTTCGTGACGAACCGGGATCAGGGCCGTGGAACTGGTTCCATGACCGAACGTCGCTGCTCATGACCCGAGAGAACGGTACAGAGTCGAGATACCGAGGCTACGGTGGGGGTCAGGCAATGGAGGGTGGCAGAGTCGTGACGTCGCATCGGAGGAGGATCGTCGGACCTCCGTTCGCGTCGGTCAAGGGCGGGCCATCCCGGTCCATCGCCCGACGAGATCTGTGATCAGGTGCGATGTGGTTGACGGGCAAGGCGTGTGTGTCTGGTTCACCGGGTTGAGCGGCTCGGGGAAGTCGACGATCACCAAGGCATTGACACCGATGCTTGAAGCCTCCGATCGCACCGTCACCGTTCTCGATACGGTTCCCGCCTTCCGCAAGCTGTGGTGCGAGCGCACGAGCGAACGCAAGCTCCTCGGCAAGGCCGTCGTCGCACGCGAAGTCGTGCGCCATGGAGGAGTTGCGATCTGCGTCACAGTGAGTGCCCGACGTGACGCCCGAGAGGACGCTCGCACGATGATTGGGCCGGAGTCCTTCATCGAAGTGTTCGTGGACACGCCCGACGAGGTGAGTGCAGCCCGGAAGCGAACCCGTGGCAAGAAGCCCCGGCCCGTCAAGCGGGCGAGAGCCCTCGTCCGACGCGGTCTGGCCCGCATCCCCTTCCGGGAGCAGAGAGGGTACGAGCGGCCGCGATCGCCCGACCTGACGATCGACACGACGCTGGTCACGGCCGACGAGAGCGCCGCTTCGATCTTCGAGTTGCTCGTTGAGCGGGGGTTCGTCGTATCTCCGTCGAGCGAGGCAGAGAGGCGAGCCGACACTTCCTCCGACCTCCCCGCGAGCGGGGATGGCGGGCGAGCGTGACGCCGGACGACGGTCCGATCTTCCTCGCTGGCCTGGATCGGAGCGGGATCGGGCTGCTCGGCGAGCTCCTCGAGGCACATCCGAACATCGCGATCACCCGACGGACCAACTTCTGGTCCTTCTACTACGAGCGCTTCGGGGACCTGAGTCGACCCGAGAACCTCGATCGATGCCTCGACGCCATGCTGAAGTACGAGCGGATCAGGGTTCTCGATCCGGAGCGCGAGCGCCTTCATACCGAGTTCCTGGAGGGTGAACAAACCTACATTCGACTGTTCGCGCTCCTCCAGGAGCACAACGCGGAACGGCTCGGGAAGCCCCGTTGGGGGGACAAGTCCCTGAACTCCGAGCGGTACGCCCACGTCATCCTCGATGCCTATCCAACCGCGAAGATGATCCACATTGTGCGCGATCCCCGCGACCGCTACGCATCGCAACTGACGCATCGCGGCGTCGGACGCGGCCGGGTCGGAGCCGGGGCCGCGATGTGGCTGTGGTCGGCCCGTCTCGGTGAGCGCAACCAGCACCGGTACCCCGACCGGTACCGCGTCGTTCGGTACGAATCGCTCGTGTCCGACCCCGTGGAAGTCTTCTCGAAGATCCTCGAGTTCGTCGGGGAGGAGTATGTGCCGGGGTTGGTGCGGGGTGACGACGATGCGACTGATGAGACGCCGGTGGAGGAGGACCTCCAGTCGGCCCGACTCATCGGGACGACCTCGATAGGCCGGTTCCGGGCGGCGTTGCCTGCGCGGGATGTCGCGTTTCTCCAGGCGATGCTCCGGCCGGTCGCCGAGCGATTCGGCTACAGAAACGTCCGGGTTGAGATGTCGAGGTCCAATTGGGTGCGCTTCGTGGTCCGGGACGCGCCGGTCAACCTGGCGCGGATGGTGGCATGGCGGGCGGGCATGGCGGCTCGTGAAAGACTCGGGCGCCGACCCTCCGCGCGCCGCATGGCGTTGTAGCTGACAGTATTGGAGCCGCCGGGCGGAACGAGTCCTGGGTTGGGTGTCTGGTTCGAACGGGTGAACGGAAAATAGCGTCGACGGGGGGTGCGTCGTCGGTTATGGTCTGTCCCAGGGCTTATTTGAATGGTGGAGGGTTGTCCGTGCTGATGCGGGTGCTTATGGGAAGGGCATGTACTCGGTTGTGTTCTCGTAGATCGAGTGACACCTCGGGTTCGGGGCGTTGCTGCGCCAAGCGCGCGATCCATCGGGTCGCTGCGGGGGTCGCGTCGTGATCGAGTACGTCGCCTGCCCCCGACAAGATCTGACAGCGGGCCGGTCGCTCAGCCGGAGTTGGTATTTCGGGATGAAACGACTCCTCGACGTGTCGATCGTCCTGGTCTCCGCGCTGTTCATGGTGCCCATCCTCTTGGTGCTCGGCTTGGTGATCAAGCTCGACAGTTCGGGGCCCATCTTCTTCAAGCAGGAGCGGATCCGGTCGCGTCGCCGGAAGATCGACGGAGAGTGGCGCTGGGAATTCGAGCCATTCACTTTCTACAAACTCCGGACGATGCAGGCGGACACAGACGTGAAGCTGCATCGCGACTACATCGCGGCGTACATCGCCAGCGACGAGGAGCAGATGGCCGAGTTGACGCCTGGGCTCAAGGAGAAGGACACCTACAAGATCACCCACGATCCCAGGGTGACCCGCATCGGGAGGGCCTTGCGGAAACTCAGCATCGACGAGATGCCCCAAGTGTGGAACGTGCTCAAGGGGGACATGAGCCTTGTGGGACCCCGTCCACCGATCCGCTACGAGTTCGAGATGTATGAGGAGTGGCAGTCGCATCGCCTCGCCTCCCTGACCGGGATCACGGGATGGTGGCAAGTGAACGGGCGCGCCGAGACCAGCTTCGAAGAGATGGTGCAGCTGGACATCGAGTACATCAGGCGACAGTCCTTCTGGCTCGACCTCAAGATCCTATTTCTGACCATTCCGGCCGTGATCTCGAGAAAGGGGGCTGGCTGATGGGGGAGCTGCTGAAGGTGGGGGCGATCGGGTGTGGTTACTGGGGACCGAACCTGATCCGGAATTTCGTTGAGTTGCCGGAGACGGCGTTGGTCGCCGTCGCGGATATCGATCGTTCGCGCCTGGAGCAGATCCAGACGCGATACCCGCGTATCGAATTCGTCACTCAGAGATACGAGGACCTCTTCGATCGGGGTCTCGATGCGGTCGTCATAAGTACTCCCCCACAGACGCACTACGAGATCGCCCGAGCGTGTCTGGAGCAGGGGCTCCACGTGCTCGTCGAGAAACCGATGACCACACGCTCCGAGGACGCGCGCCAGTTGATCCAACTGGCCGATGAGCGCGGACTTGTCCTCATGGTCGGGCACACATTCGAGTACAACTCGGCGGTGTGGGCACTGCGGGACATGATCCGGATGGGTGATCTCGGAGACATCCGGTACCTGGACACGGTTCGGGTGGGTCTCGGGCTCTTCCACCCGAGTCTCAACGTGGTCTGGGACCTCGCCCCCCACGACATCTCCATTCTGATCCACGTTCTGGAGGAGGTCCCCGAGACTGTGTGCACGAAAGGCATCGCTTCCGTTCAGCCATCGGTCGAGGACGTTGCCTACATGACCCTCGATTTCCCGAGCGGCATCATGGCCCACACGCGGATGAGCTGGCTCGACCCGTGCAAGACCCGCCGGATCACGGTCGTCGGAAGTTCGAAGATGGCGGTGTACGACGACGTCGCCACCCAAGAGAAGATCAAGATCTACGACAAGAGGGTCGACGCCATCCGCCGCACCGACACCTGGGCGGAGTTCCAATTCGACTACCACTACGGGAGCGTCGTCATTCCTCACATCGACTTCAAGGAGCCACTGCAGCTCGAAGCCCGGCACTTCGCTCGATGCATAGCGGAGAACGAGGTACCGATGACCGACGGCGCTAATGGGCTCCAGGTCGTGCAGGTCATCGAAGCAGCACAGCGCTCCCTGGCGAGTAACGGGGAGTCGATGCCCATCGAGCGCCCTCCCGAGCTCGGCGGCAACGGCAGTGTCCGTTTGGATCACGGTGAGCTCGAGTCTTTCCGTCGAGCGCTGTCGGTAGGAGACACGCGATGAGTCTCGAATATCGACGTGAAGAGCACACGACCCGGCCTCCGGAATCCGAGGGCGGGGCGTCATTGGTCATCGATCTGACCGAAGGAGTCGAAACCACGGTCACCGTGGCGCCGACCCGGAGCGTCCCTTTCGTTGATCTCCACGCCGACTATGTGGAACTCGCCGAGCCGATCGATGCGGCCAGACGGGAACGCGAAGATGCCTTCCACATCCGAGAGGGCGAGGCCGATGCGTTTTGTGCCGATGTCGATGCCGAGGGTGCGCATGGGGGGGCCAACTGTAGAGCCCCTCT
>JAUVNV010000003.1 GCA_030599515.1 Acidimicrobiia bacterium | reverse complement strand
CGCTCGGGCAAACCCGAGGAGGGAATGTTAGACGACAGCAGACAGCAGACAGCAGACAGCAGACAGCAGACAGCAGACAGCAGACAGCAGACAGCAGACAGCAGACAGCGAAGACCATCGCACATGCGCGGGTCTTGGCTGTTCGCTGTTCGCTGTTCGCTGTTCGCTGTTAGCTTCCCTCTTGTGAAACCCGTTCTCAACACTCTTGTTCTTGCTGCGGCCGCTGCGGTCGCCGTCACGCTTGTCATCACGCGACGACCGAGTCGTCCCCCGGCCCGTCACGGTTCGTGGCATCCGATCGACCGCCCTTCGTCATGAGGATCGCCCTCGACCACACCTCTGAGATAGGGGTTCGAGCCGGCCGTCTCCTCATGGGTGAAGAGGGCCTCGACCTCCTCGGTGTCGTCCGACGCGACGTCAAGGACGGGGATCGGCGGATTCGCCGAATCGACGACCTCGAAGGGTTCGATGCAGTCGTCACCGACGACCCTGACTCGGCGATCCTCGACGAAGCGGTCGATGCGGGGGTTCCCTGCGTCCTCTGGGCCGATACGTTCGATCGACAGACCGACATCGGGGACATCCCTGTGCTCTTAGGCGCCAACCTCGTCTCCGGAATCGGCCAGAGCCTGGCTACGCGCGAGAGCGACGTCGCCGGACCCGATGCACAGATCCTCTTTGCCTGGACCGAGCCGGGCAAACCTGGGCGTCACGGGGAGCCGTTGACGTTCCCGGAACCGGTCGGGTCCCGCTGGGGGACCAGGCGGCGCATGACGAACCGACGCCTCGACGTTGCAGCAACCGTCCCCGACGAGTGGGCAGGCGTTATCGTGCGATCCACCACTGATGAAGCAACCCGCACGCTTGGCATCGCCGATCTCGCCACCCACCTCGAAGCTATCGCCCTGGCCTCCGGGGCTGTGTTGACAGCGTCAGGACTCGTCTCCGCCGGCGCACACCAACCCGAGGAGATGGCCGATCAGTACCTCCTTTCGGCTCTCCGGATCGGCCTGGACATCGCATCGTTCACCGAGACTTCATAGGTTCGCCGCCCCCGTAGGCCGTCTCTTGGGGTTGAATGCTCTCCATGTGGAAACGCCTCCTCATCGTCGGTGTCGTCGCTCTCGTCGCCACAGCGTGCACGAACGACGACACGTCGAACGACGCGAGTTCGAGCACGGTGGTGGTCTCGGCCGAGGAGTCGGCCCCCGGCACCACCCCCTCCCCACCTGCAGCATCGGCCGCCGGCACCACTCCCGCCCCGGAGTTCCCGGACGGTCTCGACTGGTTGAACGTCGAGCAGCCACTCGATCTCGAGGCGCTTCGCGGTAAGGTGGTGCTCCTCGACTTCTGGACGTATGGGTGCATCAACTGCATCCACATCATCCCGGACCTCAAACGTCTGGAAGCGGAGTTCCGGGACAACCTCGTCGTCATCGGCGTTCACTCGGCCAAGTTCGCCAACGAGGGCGAAACCGACAACATCCGCGAGGTCATCCAGCGATACGACCTCCGCCATCCGGTCGTGAACGACGTGAATTTCGAGGTCTGGGACTCGTGGGGCGCCCAAGCCTGGCCCACAGTGGCTCTCGTCGACCCGGCGGGGAACGCCGTTGGCATACATGCCGGAGAGGGCGTGTACGCGGTCGTTCAACCGGTGATCGCGAATCTCGTCGCTGAGTTCTCAGCGACGGGAGGCCTCGACCCGACACCGCTCACCGTCCGACTCGAACAAGACCGATCTCCCAACACCGTTCTCTCCTACCCGGGGAAGATCCATGCTGATCCGTCATCCGACCGCATCTTCATCGCCGACACGGGGCACCATCGGATCATCGCGGCGACCGACGATGGCACGGTCACAGCCGTCTTCGGGTCCGGCCTCGAAGGGTTCGACGACGGGACGGGCACCGATTCGTCCTTCTCCTCCCCACAAGGTCTCGTCGTCGACGGCGACACGCTCTACGTCGCGGACACGAACAACCACGCGATCCGGCAGATCGACCTCACGACCGGCGTCGTCACGACTCTTGTGGGAACCGGCGCCATGGGTTGGCCCCCGATCGGCGGCGCCCTGGATGACGTCGCCCTGAATTCGCCCTGGGCCCTCGAACTCTCAGGGAACCGTCTCTACGTCGCGAACGCAGGAACCCACCAGATATGGACCATCGACTTGACCTCCCGCACCGCTGCACCATCGGTCGGCAGCGGTGCAGAGGGCACGACGAACGGTCTACTCCTCGAGGCCGCCCTGGCGCAGCCTTCCGGCCTTGCGCTCGATCCCGACGGACTCCTCTACTTCGCGGATTCGGAGTCCAGTTCGATCAGGGGCGCAGAGGTCGGCGCTCCCGGCGGAGTGACCGGTCTCGTCGCAGGCGGTGCGGCGAACCTGTTCGAGTTCGGTGATGAGGACGGCACGGGGTCCAACGCCAGATTCCAGCATCCGCTCGGAATCGCCTGGCACGACGGACGGCTGCTGATCGCCGACACCTACAACTCGAAGATCAAGTCGGTGAATCCGCTGACAAGAGAGGCTGTGACGCTGTTCGGAGCAGGGCAAGGGTGGCGGGATGGCCCCGATCCGCTCTTCTACGAACCAGGCGGCCTCTCGGCGGACGACAACGTACTCTGGGTAGCCGACACGAACAACCATGCGATCCGTCGCATCGACCTCACCACAGGAGTCTCATCCACGATCGTGCTGTTGGGGTTCGACGCCTTCCTGGCGGTTCCGGGAGCGGAGGACTTCCGGGGGATGGTCATGACCCTTGCCACCGTCTCGTCGGGAGCGGGCAGCGCAGATCTCGTCCTCAACGTTGTCATCCCGGATGGGTACAAAGTCAACGATGAGGCTTCTTCGTCGCTCCTCCTCTCCGACGACGGCGGCGTTGCGTCGTTCCCGGACGGCGATCGGGTCGACCTGACCGGAATAGCGTTCCCTGTGGTGGTTCCGCTGGACCTTCACGAAGGACTCGGCATGGTCACTGCGGACCTCGCGTTGGTCTGGTGTCGCGAGGATGCAGAAGGTCTCTGTCTGTTTGAGCAGACCCGGTTCGAGATCCCGCTGCACGTCTCGTCGTCGGGACCGTCTGCCTCGATTCGCCTGTCACTTCAACTCGAAGCCCCGGAGTTGTAAGGATCAGACCTCGTCGGTGACGGCAGCGACCGGTTCGGTCTTCGTGTCGCCGTTGCCACCGTTGCCACCGTTCGTCTGGCCGTGCACCGCGGGCCGCACCGGCACTGTTCTCGCAGCCGGGACGAGGTATGTCTCTTCGAGAACGATCAGCTCCACACCGCCCACGACGTCCGAGATGAGGTTGTACATGACGGCGCCGAGAGTCATCAATCCCGTAAGCGTCACGAACAACACGATGGCAAAGAAGACCACTGTTCGGAAGTAAAGCTCCCCGTTCGGTGTGAACACCAGCGAGAAGTTGGCAACGATTTCGGCGAACTTGTCGGGGATCCCCCGCTGGACGGCGAGCGACCACATGACCCACACACCGAGGACGAACACGAGCGCCCCGATCGCGTTGAGCAGGAGCGAGACCTTGAGTACCGTCCATGGGTCGATCTTGCGGATGACCCGCCTCACACGCCGAACAGCCATGGGACGAGTGTAGGAACAGGGATCGAATAGGCCGGGGGTTTGGGGGGAGAGAGCGATCAGCCAACAGCGAACAGCGGACAGCGGACAGCGGACAGCGGACAGCCAGGTCCGGTCGGGCTGTGGTCTGTTAGCTGTCTGCTGTCAGCTTCCTCTCTCTACTCGTCTCCGTTCTGGGGGACGAGGGCTACTGCGGAGAGGGATGCTTCTCCGTCGAGGCTGACGACCTTCACGCCGGTTGATTCCCGTCTCTGGCGGCTGATGTCGGACACGGCCTGGCGGATGACGATGCCGTCGGACGAGATCATGAACACCTCATCGTCGAGACTCACGGCTCTCGCCGCGATGAGCTTGCCCCGGACCTTGGTGAGTTTCATGGCCTTGACACCCATTCCTCCGCGGCCCTGGCGGCGGAAGAACTCCATCTTCGTCCTCTTTCCGTAGCCGCCGCTGGTGAGCAGCAGTATCTCGCCGCCCTCTTCAGCGGTCGTCGCTGCAACGACCTCGTCGCCATCGCGCAGCCTGATGCCCCTCACTCCCTGGGAGGCCCGACCCAGTGGACGAGCGTCGCTCTCTGCGAATCGGATGCCTTGCCCCTCCTTGGTGAACATGAGCAGGTCATTGTCTCCGCTTGTAGCACGGACGTCGACGACCTCGTCGCCTTCCTGGAGCTTGATCGCAACCAGCACCTGGTTCCGGGAGTCGTACGCTCTGAATTTCGACTTCTTCACCTGTCCCATCTTTGTGAACATCACGAGGTACCGGTGGGTCTCATAGTCGCGAGTGTCGATCACCGACTCGATGATCTCGTCGGGCTCCATCGGCAGCACCGACTGCACAAGGACGCCCTTTGCGTTGCGGTCCTTGCGCGGGATCTCGTGAGCCCGGATCCGATAGACCTTCCCCCGGTTGGTGAAGATCAGGAGATACGCGTGTGCGGTCGTGTGGATCACGTGCTCGATGACGTCGTCCTCCCGGAGAGCGGCGCCACGCACGCCGCGGCCACCACGGCCCTGTGTCCGGTACGTCGCGGCAATCACGGACTTGATGTAGCCGGCCGCCGAGACCGTCACAACGAGCTCCTCGTCTGCGATCAGGTCCTCGAGCGACATCTCCCCAGCATCGGGGATGATTCTGCTCCGCCGCTTGTCTCCGAACTTGTCGCGGATGACCGTGAGCTCTTCTCCGATGAGAATCCGGCGCTTCTCCTCGCTGGAGAGGAGGGCCTCGAGTTCTCTGATCAGTTCCTGAAGTTGCTCGTACTCCTCGCGGAGCTTGCCGGTCTCGAGTGCGGTGAGGCGGCGCAGCGGCATGTCGAGGATGTGGTTCGCCTGGATCTCGCTCAACTCGAACCTCTCCATCAGGGCGGCACGCGCTGCGGCAACATCCTCGGATGACTTGATGATCTCGACCACTTCGTCGATGTTGTCGAGAGCGATGAGCAGGCCCTCAACGATGTGGGCTCGGGCCTCTGCCTTCGCAAGGCGGAACCTACTCCTTCGCTCGACGACTTCGAGTTGGTGAGCGATGTAGTAGTGAACCATCTCGGCCACGTTGAGTGTCCGGGGCACACCATCGACGAGCGCTATCTGGTTGACGGAGAAACTCTCCTCGAGTTGTGTGTGCTTGAAGAGTTGGTTGAGGATGACCTGTGGGTTGGCGTCCTTGCGGAGCTCGATGACCAGCCGTGTTCCTTCCCTGTCGGATTCGTCGCGCAGGTCGGCGATCCCCACCAGGACCTTCTTGCGAACGAGTTCCGCCGTCTTGGCCATGATGCGGTCTCGCGATACCTGATACGGGATTTCGGTGACGATGATCGCCATACGCCCGCGCTTCATCTCCACGATGTCGGTGACGGCGCGCATCTTCACCGAACCGCGGCCCGTGGCGAGTGCCTGCTTGACACCGTTCATACCAACGATGTAGGCCCCGGTCGGGAAGTCCGGTCCCTTGATGAACTCGGAGATGTCGCTGACCGTCGCCTCCGGATGATCGAGACCGTAGAGCACCGCGTCGACGACTTCTGTGAGGTTGTGCGGCGGAATGTTGGTCGCCATTCCGACGGCGATTCCCGTCGATCCGTTGACGAGTAGGTTCGGGAAGCGCGCGGGCAGAACCGTCGGCTCTTCGCGCTCTCCCGAGTAGTTGTCGGTCCAGTCGACGGTGTCCTCGTCGATGCCCTCGAGAAGGTGCGCAGCGACCGGCGCCATCCGCGCCTCGGTGTATCTCATGGCGGCCGGGGGATCGTCGACGGTACCGAAGTTCCCCTGGGGTTGGATCAAGGGGCTCCTCAACGAGAAGTCCTGTCCGAGGCGAACCATGGAGTCGTAGACGGCCTCCGGCGAGTGCGGATGGAACCAGCCGACGACGTCGCCGACGACCCGGGCGGACTTCCTGAACGGCGTCCCCGGACGGATTCCCGCATCGTGCATGGCGTAGAGGATGCGCCGGTGCACCGGCTTCAGGCCGTCCCGCACGTCGGGCAGGGCACGCGACACGATGACCGACATCGCGTACTCCAGGAACGAGTCCTGCATCTCCCGCTCGATGTCGATGGGTTTGACATTGCTCAGTTCTTCTTCGTTCGGCATACGGTGTCCTAGAAGTCGAGGAAGCGAACGTCTTTGGCGTTCTGCTGGATGAAGGTTCGGCGAGCCTCGACATCGGTGCCCATGAGCGTCGAGAACGTCTCCTCTGCGGAGAACTGGTCGTCGAGTCCCACCTGGAGCAGCGTTCGCCGATCCGGGTCCATGGTCGTGTCCCAGAGTTCGTTGGCGTTCATCTCGCCGAGTCCCTTGAAACGCTGGATGTTCAGCTTCTTGCCGGAGAGTTGTTTCTTGATCTCGTCGAGCCCGGCATCGTCCTGTACCCAGGTCGTCTTCGAACCGACCTTCACGCTGAACAGCGGTGGCTGTGCGATGTACACGAACCCGGACTCGATGAGCTGTCGCATGTGCCGGAAGAAGAACGTGAGCAGGAGCGTCCGGATGTGAGCGCCGTCGACGTCGGCGTCGGTGAGGATGACGACTCTGTGATAGCGGGCCTTGTCGATATCGAACTCGTCACCGATTCCGGTGCCTATCCCGGTGATCAGTGACTGGATCTCGTTGTTCTGCAGCACGCGGGCGAGTCGGTTCTTCTCGACGTTGATGATCTTTCCTCGAATCGGCAGAATCGCCTGGAACTGGCTGTCACGAGCCTGCTTCGCAGACCCGCCGGCCGAATCACCCTCAACGATGAAGAGTTCACTCTCCTCGGGCTCTTTGGAAGAGCAGTCCGAGAGCTTCCCCGGCAAACCGGCCGACTCGAGCAGGCTCTTGCGCCGAGTGAGGTCGCGGGCCTGACGGGCCGCCATCCGTGCCCTGGCGGCCTGCGAGGACTTGTCGGCGATCCGACGAGCGTCCCCAGGATTGCGCTCCAGCCACTCAGGGATCGCCTGGTTGAGGGCCTTCTGGACGAACGAACGAATCTCGGTGTTCCCGAGTTTCGTCTTCGTCTGCCCCTCGAACTGCGGCGACCTCACCTTGACGGAGATCACGGCGGTCAAACCCTCCCGAACGTCTTCACCTGTGAGGTTGGGGTCCTTCTCCTTGAGGAGATTTCTTCGCCTCGCGAACTCGTTGATCGATCGGGTGAGGGCGGTGCGGAATCCCTCTTCGTGGGTTCCCCCCTCGTGCGTGTTGATGTTGTTGGCGAAGCTCAGGATCGTCTCGCGGTAGCTCCCCGTCCACTGCATCGCAACGGCGATCTCGGCGTCGTCGATCGACTCCTCGAAAGAAACGACCTGACGGTGAATCGGTTCGCGATTGGCATTGAGGTGCTTCACGAAGTCGACAATTCCCCCGTTGTACTTGAAGATCTCCTCAACCGGGGTCTCCGGCCTCTCGTCGCGGAACCGGATTTCAAGGCCCTTGTTGAGGAACGCCATCTCTCGCAGGCGACTCAACACGGTCTTCGACGAGTAGTCGGTTCCCTCGGTGAAGATCTCCGGGTCGGCCCAGAAGACGACCTGGGTCCCGGTTCGCTTCGCCTCGTTCCCCTTCTTCACCGGAGTCGTAGCGACACCGTATTCGTAGACCTGCGACCAGTGATGGCCGTCGCGAACGATGTCGGCCTCGAGACGAGTCGACAGGGCGTTCACGACGGAGATCCCGACACCATGGAGACCACCGGAGACGGCGTACGCCCCGGAGTCGAACTTCCCTCCCGCGTGCAGCGTCGTCATCACCGTCGTGAGAGCCGACTGCTTCGTCTTGGGGTGTTTCGCGACCGGGATTCCTCGACCGTTGTCCCTGACGCGAACGCCTCCATCGGCGAGCAACGCCACCTCCACCCGCGTGCAGAACCCTGCCATGGCCTCGTCGACCGAGTTGTCGACGGCCTCCCAGATCAGGTGATGGAGACCTCTGGGTCCGGTCGACCCGATGTACATCGCAGGCCTTCTTCGGACCGCCTCGAGGCCTTCGAGGACCTTGATGTCCTTCGCTTCGTAGGACGCGTTCGTGGCGCGGTTCGTCTTGCTCACTGGACTCCTTTGGATGGCCCCCGGAGGCGTTCAGCGGGGGCTACTGACACCGATGTAATCATAGTCGAATGCGGAGGAAACCCTTGCCACTTCAAGGATTTCCGCCGCGAGTGTCCCCCTCGACGCGGAACTTCACTGCCCTCACCAGATCGGGCCCGAAGCGCTGTGATATCCGGCGCATGAGATCGGCCGAGTCGTAGCGGAGGAGGCTCGCGTCTGCCCCCTCCGGGACCTCGACCAGGAGTGTCTGATCTCGCACGCCGATCGGCCGGGACCTCTCCCTCCAGCGTTCAGATACGACGTCGTCCCACGAGGCCACGAGCTTCGCAACGCCGAGGTCCGGACTCGCTCCCGCTCGTTCGACGATCTTCCCGAGCAGTTCATCGATAGGGGTCGGATCGGGCTTCTCCGGCTTGTCGCTGTAGTAGTTCGCTCTGGTCATCTGACTCTTCTTCCGTCAACGTTCCACCGTCGCCCGGTTTTCGGAACCTCATCTTCTCTCGCGGTTGTGACAAGAACTTGACCGTCGCCGAGGAGGGACATCACGCCGTGAGCATGCGCTGGGTCGAGTTCGGAAAAGACATCGTCGAGGAGAAGGATCGGTGTCGTCGGCCGGTGCGTGCGGAGCAGCCGATACGCAGCGACACGAAGGGCCAGTGCCACGGTTCGTTGTTCTCCCTGACTTGCCATCGACCGCGCCGGGCGCCCGTCGACGACGAGGGCAGGGTCATCCCGATGCGGGCCCCCGCTCGTCACGCGCTGATCCATGTCGCGACGGCGACGCTCGAACAGCTCCTCCCTGAGCCGTTCGGCTCCTCCTCCTTGATCCACGGTCGCTCCCCAGTTCGTCTCGTATTTCCACGTGAGCGATCCGTGCTCGCCGACGAGGCGGTACGCTTCGCCGAGGGCCGCGTCGAGATCCCCCAGCACGCGGACGCGATGGCTGAAGACGGCAGATCCGGCAACAGCTACCCTCTCATCCCATACGTCCAGAGTGATGGAATCCGCTCCTCTCCCCTCCTGCTTGAGCAGCGAGTTGCGTTGGCGTACTGCCCTTTCGTAGTCCTGCTGATCGGCGCCGGCCTGTGGCCACAGTTGAGCGGCGAGATCGTCGAGATACTCTCTCCTCAGCCCCGGTCCGCGCTTGACGAGATCGAGGTCGTCGGGTTGGAATGCCACGATCGGAATCTGGGCCATGACGTCGCGGTTGCGTTGCGGACGCTTCCCGTTGACCAACACTCGCCGGCGACCCGGATTCGCAAGTTCCACTTCGACCTTGATAGTCCCTGAAGGGATAGTGAACTCCCCACGGATCACAGCCCTCTCCGAAGCGGTGCGAATCATCGCGATGTCCGGAGTCCCTCGAAACGACTTCAGGAGTCCGAGGTAGGCGACCGCCTCGAGGATGCTCGTCTTCCCGGCTCCGTTGTCACCGACGAGGACGTTGATCCCGTCGTCCGGTTCGAATCGCAGCGTCTCGTAGCAGCGAATGTCCGTCAATTCGAGCCAGGAGAGATACATCACTCACCTCCCGGTCTCTACGGTCTCAATCGCTGTTCCAGACGTGATGTAGAACCTAGTGCTGTGTCCACGAACGTTCGGGGTGTCGATGTCGAGTCAGGGGCGTTGGGCGCAAGGACGCAGGACGAAGGCGCAGTCGGGACTGCGTCGAGGACAGGGACGCCGCGAGCGGCGTCCCTGGCCGACAGAACGGCGCACAGGTTTGTGGACATAGCACTAGAGACGTACCGGCATCAGAAGATACCGGAAATCCTCGTCACCGACACCATGGAGAAGACCTGGTTTCAGCGCATCGATCGTCTCGAGGATGACGGTGTCCGAGTCGATGACCCCGACTCCCTCGGTGAGGTACCTGGTGTTGAAGGCGATCGTCATCTCCTCGCCCTCATATTTCCCCTCGATGTGCTCGGTCTCTTCACCCACCTCCTGCCGGATGACGCTGAGTTCGACTCCCCCCTCGTGCAGATTCAGGCGGACCGGTATGTGATCCTCCGCAACGAGCGCCGCACGTCCCACGGCATCGAGAAGATTCGTCTTGGCGATCTCGAGCCGATTCGGATAGGTGTCGGGCAAAAGCTGCCGGTATTTCGGGAACGCCGCATCGATGATTCGGACCGTCAGCCTCCCCTGGTCTGTGATGAACGCTGCCTCTCGATCTCCGAGAGACACCTTCATCGGACCATCGCCGACCGTTCGTCCGAGTTCTCTCAGCGCTCGGTACGGCACCAGCTTCGATCCGCTCGCACCGATCCCGAGCACGTCTCGCACGGCCAGTCGGTACGAGTCGGTTGCCACCAACCGGAGTCCTCCGTCGTTCTCTTCGAAGAGCACTCCGGTGAGCGTTGGACGTGCCTCGTCTCCCGACGCGGCGATCCCGACTTGACTGAGGGCCCTGACGAGCGTCTCCCCCACAACGTCGATCGTCTCGGCCGGCAGCTTGTCGTCGATCGTGGGGAAGTCTCCAACACTCAATTCGCGAAGGCGGAATCGGGGACCGTTGCCGGTGATCTCGACCTCACCGTCTGAAGCAGTGATCGAGACCGCTCCCGCGGGGAGCTTACGTACGGCGTCCGCGCTGAGCTTGGCCGGGATCACCGTTGCTCCGTCTTCGAGTCCTTCGACGTCGAGATATGTTCTCACGGTCACTTCGTTGTCCGTGCCCGTTACCTGAAGTCTCCCCCCTTCGACCTCGCACAAGAGTCCTTGGAGGATCGGGAGAGGTGATCGACTTCCAACCGCTCGGCCTGCCCTCGTCAGGACGTCGGCGAGATCATCACGTTCGGCTCGGATACGCACAGTTGTTCTTCCTCTGCTTCTTGGTCTTTCAATAACAAACGGTAGTGGTAGTAGTAGGCGTTGTGGATTGTGGAGAAGGAAAGGGAACCGTTGAGGACAACGGATTTCCGAATCCACATGGACTGTGAACAAGCACAGAGTACTCAACAGGCAGCAAGCGAGGAGACGTGGGAGTGTGGATATCGGTCATGTTGTCCTCAGGAGCTGTACGAGGTCCGAAACCTGATCGAAGACCTCCATGTCGGTTCTCATGAGAGTCTTGACCTTCTCGACGGCGTGCATCACCGTCGTGTGATCGCGACCGCCGAACTGTGCTCCGATCTTCGGTAGAGATAGATCGGTGTACTCCCGACAGAGATACATCGCTATCTGTCGGTGACGGGCGAGTGGTTGCTTCCTGCTCGGGCCGGTCAGTTCGCCGATGGTCGTTGAGGTGTAGTCGGCGGTGACCTGGATGATCCGATCGGCAGTCAATGGCACGGACCGGTCTGACTCGACGATGTCGGAAAGGACCTCTTTCGCCATCGTGAGAGAGATCTTCTCATTCGTCAACGAAGCGAAGGCGGTGACCCTGGTCAAGGCGCCTTCCAGTTCCCGGATGTTCTGGTGGACGTTCTCTGCAATGAACGTCATCACCTCGGAGGGGACCGGCGCAGGGGCGAATTCGGCGTTCTTCCTGAGGATGGCGAGGCGTGTCTCGATGTCGGGACTCTGGATGTCGGTCAAGAGACCCCACTCGAAGCGGCTCCTCAACCGATCTTCGAGCGTCGAGAGATGCTTGGGGTGGCGGTCGGAGCTGATGACGACCTGTTTACCGGCCTCGTACAGGCTGTTGAACGTGTGGAAGAATTCTTCGAGGATCTGTTCCTTGCCCTCGAAGAACTGAACGTCATCGAGGAGGAGAACGTCGATCGTGCGATAGCGCTCCTTGAACTCATCCATTCTCTTCCTGCGGATTCCGTTGATGAATTCGTTGAAGAACTGTTCTGAGGAGACGTAGCGAACCACGGCACCGGGGTCGAGTTCGATGCGGTGATGACCGACGGCGTGAAGAAGATGTGTCTTGCCGAGGCCGGCGTTCGCGTAGATGAAGAGAGGGTTGTAGTGGCTGCCGGGCTGTTCGGCAACGGCGAGCGCTGCTGCATGGGCGAAGCGATTCGACTGTCCGACCACGAAATTGTCGAACGTGTACTTCGGAACGAGACGGGGGTCGTTCACCGGGACCCTCGTCGGATCGACGGTATCGATCGGGAGAGGAACCTGGAGAGGGTTCGGCCGGGTGGACACTTCGGTGGGTGTCTCTGCGACCGCCGGTACGACGGTGAGTTCCACCTCGAGGCCGAGGGTGTCCATGGCCGCTTCTTGCAGAGCCGGCAGGTAGCGATCTCCAACCCAGCGGTAGTGGAAGTCGGTGGGGGCCACCAGATGAAGGCTTCCCTCACCGATGCTGGAGGCGAGCGGCTCGATCCAGGTCTGCCATGCGGCCGGAGTCACCCGACGGCGCACCTGCTGATGGAAAGTCTCCCACTCCGCGGTGGACGAACGTGCTTCAGCCACTTGTGATGCTCCTCTCAACCTCAATACCGTCCACACACCTGTCCACAGGGTGTGGAAAACTGTTCTCTCGCGCCCCGGCCCACTCCCACAGCGCCGTCGCGGTCCGAAAGTCTGTCCGGGGAAGTGCGGCTTCCGACATGGGAGCGACGGCGAGTATATGTCCCGAGTGAACGGAGCAGCAAGAAGGGGAAATTCTGCGGTAATCCGCAGCGTCGGGTGCTTGTGATCGACAGAAATCCCTGCGGGGTAAGGCACACAGCATATGGGAATTACTGGGAAACATCAGAGAAACAGCCGAAATCGTCCCTTACGGCACCGAACGATGTTTCGCGCTCAAGACCGGGATTTCGCGTCCCGGGGTGCGTCTTCGCGTTCCGGGGATGACGTAGCCGATAGGATGGCGATTGACATAGGATTCAGGCGTTCGTAACCTTCCCGGTCGTACCGCGACCTCCCAAGCGGGGAAACCTCACCATGAAGCGCACCTATCAACCCAACGTGCGGCGCCGCAAGCGCAAGCACGGATTTCGGTCCCGGATGCGGACCCGTTCCGGACGCGCCGTCATCAAGAGACGGCGCGTCAAGGGTCGGCATCGTCTCACCGCGTAACAACGGACGCCCGTTCGTCTCGCTGCGCTCGGCGGCACAGTTCTCCGCCGTCTTCAGCACCGGTCGATCGGCCCGATCTGGAGAGATCAGAGTGATCTGTGCTGTCGGAGAGAAAGGCATCCCGCAGGTGGGAATCGTCGCCTCCCGCCGGGTCGGTAGCGCGGTCATGCGGAACCGGGCGAAGCGGCGCCTCCGCGAAGCGTTGTTACGAGTCGAGTTGAAGACCGATCGGGCCTATGTGGTGATCGCCTCCCCCGGCGTCGTCACGATGGGATTCGATCAGTTGATCAGCGGATTGGGCGACGCGATCACCGCGAGCGAAGAGGAGAGGAACCGATGAGCACCGACCAGGGCCGCTCGCCGTCGCCGGCGGCCAGAGTTCTCATGGGATCCGTCCGGGTCTATCAGAAGGTGCTCTCGCCCGCTTTCGGGGGCAATTGTCGGTACTATCCCTCCTGCTCAGAGTACGGGTATGACGCGATCCGCCTCCACGGTGCGGGTCGTGGGTCGTGGATGGCCGTCAAGCGCATCGGACGGTGCCAGCCTTTCCATGAAGGTGGATACGACCCCGTACCCGAGTCGGGCCAACACGAACAGGAACACGACATGAACACTGAGAGAGAAGTGTGAACCCCCTCGTCGCTGCGATCCCAGGTTGGGACCAACTCATTGATCTCCTTGGTTGGATCCTGAACCAGTATTACCAAATTATTCCAAACCTTGGTGTGGCGATCATCCTGCTCACGCTGTCCATTTCTCTCGTGATGTTCCCCCTGACGCTGAAGCAGACCCGGTCGATGAAGGCGATGCAAGAGATCCAGCCGGAGGTGAAGCGCCTTCAGAAGGACCTCAAGGGCGACAAGGAAGAGCTCAACAAGGAGTTGATGGCCCTCTACCAGGAGCGCGGTGTCAACCCCGCTGCTGGGTGCCTCCCGATGATCGTTCAGATGCCGCTCTGGTTCGGCTTGTTCTCGGTGTTGAGGAGTATCCAACGGCCGGACGGTGGCGGTGCGGCCACGTCAAAGTACATCGGGGACGGCGTTGAGACGATCAACACCACCTTCCTCGGGATGGACCTCACCGCGTCGCCGAGCTCTGTCGTACCGGATCTGATCAAGACCGGCGACGTCCTCGGTGCACTCCCCTACATCCTCCTGATCATCCTCATCGTGGCCGCCGGGTTCTATCAGCAACTTCAGACGACGAGGACCAAGAACGACAAGGACGCCGGCGAGCAGACCCAGACGGCGCAGTCGATGCAGACGGCGATGAAGATCATGCCGCTGTTCTTCGGTTTCATCTCCTGGACGCTCACAGCCGGACTCGGGATTTACTTTGCAACGTCCAACCTGTTCAGGATCGGGCAGCAGGCCCTGATCTTCCGGTTGGACGCTCGTGGAGATGGTGACAAGAAGAAGCCGGCACTCCCGACGGACACACCGCCGGAGGACGGGGAACCTGAGAAGAAGGGCCCGTCAACGAACGCCAGCAAGAAGAAGAACCGCCGCAGGAGGAAATAGACGATGGAATGGGTGGAAGCCACCGGGACGACGGTCGACGTTGCCGTCGAAGCCGCGATCGCCGAACTCGGTCTCGAGTCGGTCGAACAAGCACAGGTCGAGATCATCCAGGAGGGGAAGGCGGGATTCCTCGGAGTTGGGGCGCGTTCAGCGATCGTGAAGGTCTCACGCAAGCCACGGAAGCGCAACCGACGCAATCGGCGGGGAGCGAGGGGTTCCTCCAGCGCCGGGCAACAGAAGAAGACCCCGGAGAAGAAGAAGAGCGGGCAGGATCGCAAGAACGGCGGAGGGTCACGGCCGTCGAGCAGGAAGAAACCCGCGGAGCACAAGAAGAACGGATCCTCGAAGGAGCGACGAGCGATGGACGAGAACGCGAAGGCAGAGCCGAAGAAGGACAAGCCCGAGACGTCGATCGAGGACCAAGCGAAGGTTGCTGAGGACTTCCTGTCCGGGCTCCTGAAGTCGTTCGGCCTCGAGGGTGAGATCCAGACGAGGATCGAGGATGAGGTGCTGTACCTCGATATCGTCGGAGAGCAGACCGAAGCTCTCGTCGGCCCAAAGGGTGCCACGATGTATGCGGTGCTGGAACTGACGCGCACCACCGTTCAGCGACACACGTTCGGTGCTCCCCGGATGAGGATCGACATCGCGGGGTACGGTGCCCGGCGACGCGAGGCGTTGACGATCTACACCGCGAAACTGGTGGATCAGTTGAAGGAGAGCGGTGGCGAGGTCATGCTTGAACCGATGAATGCGGCCGATCGCAAGGTCGTTCATGACGCCGCTACCGAGTTCGAGGGCGTCAGGACGTACTCCGAGGGTGAGGACCCGCGGCGAGCCGTTGTGATCGCTTGGACCGAAGGTACCGACAGCGACTGACGCCGGATGTTTCACGGGAAACACTCCGTCGAGCGCCTCGATCGGGCTGCACTCCGGGTCGGGATCGACCTGACACCGGCTCAGAGGGAGCTATTGCTGGAGTTCGCCGACTGGTTGGCTACGGAGGCGGCCGAGGCGGGCGGAATCGGGCCGCAGGAGCGACCGCGACTGATCGACCGGCACGTCGCCGACTCCGTCGTATTCGCCGTCGCCTGGGACGAGACGCCTGCCGACATCCTCGACGTCGGATCGGGCGTGGGGCTTCCCGGCATACCGCTGGCGATCCTCTTCCCGAACGCGGCGGTCACGCTCCTGGACCGATCGGGGAAGCGCTGCCGGCTCGCTCGACGGGCGATCAAGGTCCTTGGCCTCGAGAACGTCTCGGTCGAACAGAAGGACGTTCGTCTAGTGTCCGGACCCCGGGACGCCGTCGTGTTCCGTGCCTCACTGCAAACGGCGGCGGCACTTGAAGTAGCGCTGCCGCTGCTGAGCGATCGGGGATGTGCGGTTATCGGATTGAGTCGCTCCACCGAACCCGATCAACTCCCGGGTGCGCCTCCCGGAGCCACAGTGGACCTCCTACAGATCGACATGGGGGTCCTTGACTCCCCTGCCTGGCTTCTTAGGATGATGCCGACCATTCCCCGAGCTTCGGACCGAGACCCTTCCTGATGCCCACCACAATCGTTGCCATCGCCAACCAGAAGGGCGGTGTCGGCAAGTCTACGACGGCGATCAACCTCGGTGCAGGCCTTGCGTTCCAAGGGGAACGCATCCTCCTGGTCGACCTCGACCCACAAGGAAACACGACGAGCGGTCTCGGCATCGATCGGGCAGCGATCGACTACTCGACCTATGACCTCCTTGTCGAAGACGTCGCCATCGATGACGTGATCGAACCATCCTCTGTGCGCGACCTCTTCGTGGTGCCGGCGACGATCGAACTTGCCGGGGCCGAGATCGAACTCGTCTCGATGTTCTCGCGAGAGACGCGACTCGGGAACGCCCTCGATCCCATCACCGATGACTACGACTTCGTACTGGTGGACTGTCCTCCCTCTCTCGGACTTCTGACCGTGAACGGACTGGCGGCAGCAGACGAGGTCCTGATACCCATTCAATGTGAGTACTACGCCCTGGAGGGTGTCAGCCAACTGATGAAGAACATCCAGTTGGTGCAACGCAGCCTCAACCCTCAACTCAATATCGAAGGAGTGCTCCTGACGATGTATGACGGACGCACCACACTGGCAGCGGACGTCGTCGCGCAAGTGAGGGATCACTTCGGTGATACCACATACAGGACGGTGATTCCCCGCACCGTCAGGCTCTCAGAGGCCCCCTCATACGGAGAACCGATCGAGGCGTACGACCCCATGTCCCGGGGGGCCATCGCCTACCGGGAATTGGCACGCGAGTTTCGGAGGAGACATGGCCGCACGTAAGAGTGGACTAGGACGGGGGCTCGATGCGCTGATTCCGGTAGAGCACCCCTCGGTCGGCTTCGCTGAACTCGAACTCGAGGAGATCTCCCCGAGTCCCCAGCAGCCGAGGAGTCGATTCGACGACGACGAGTTGGCGGAGTTGGCAGCGTCCATTCGCGAGGTCGGCGTTCTACAACCCGTCGTGGTCCGCCCGGGGGATACAGATGGAACATACGTGCTCATCGCAGGAGAGCGGCGGCTCCGGGCGGCCGCCATGGCAGGACTGGCAACCATTCCGGCGGTCATCAGGGCCGCCGAGAGCGACGAGACACACCTCACCGAGGCGTTGATCGAGAACATCCAGCGCAAGGATCTTTCACCGCTCGAAGAAGCTGCGGCATACCGGAACCTGCTGGAAGATTTTGGCATGACTCACGAACGGGTGGCAATCAGAGTCGGCAGGAGCCGGAGTGCAGTGACGAACACCCTCCGGCTGCTCCAGCTACCGGCACCAATCCAAGGCATGCTCGAGCGCGAGGAGTTGTCGGCGGGGCACGCCCGGGCGCTCCTTGCTCTCGATGATGAGGCGTACGCCGTACACATCGCCGAACGCGTGGTCGCTGAGGGTTGGCCGGTCCGCAAGGTCGAGGAAGCGGTGAAGAGCCGCTCTGTTCCGGAGACCCGTCCTCCGCGGCGCCTCCCCGAGATGCGTCCGCCGGCGATCATCGAACTCGAGGAGCGCCTGTCGGAGAGACTGGCCACCAAGGTGAAGATCACCGTTCGTGGAGAAGGTGGTCGGATGGTGATCCGCTACGGATCCCTCGAGGACCTGGAACGGATCTACCGGCAGTTGTTTGCGTAGTCCTACTTTCTACTTTCGACTTTCCACTTCTTCATCCAGGCCGTTCGCGTAGAGGTCGACGATCGCATTCGCGATCTCGGAGCCCATCTCGGGAGAGGGTTCTGCGACGGCGATCACGACAGCCGGCGAACGGGTCTCTTTCAAGATCGGCACGGCACGGGGGAGAGCAGGAACATTGAGCCTTCCTGCGAGATGGATGGCGATCGCCTTCCCGGCCTCGCTCGTGCTGAGTTGTGTGCCGAAGTAGAAGACCCCTTCGGTGTCGTCGAGAGGAACGGTGATCGATACGACGACCTGGACGTCGAGGCGGTTCGCCCGCTTCGCACGGAAACGCTGGTTCGGGGAGGTGTCAACGCTGCGCGACAACAACACGCGGGCGCCGGAGAGGCGAAGATCCGAAGCGAGGCGGGTCGCAGCCGACCATGTGGAGTCCGGTGTCGAGGATTCACCCCTGTCTGGATCGACGTAGATCCGAGCACCGGCGATCGGCTGGGGGAGTGAATCGATCCACTCGTGCTCACGCACCGCCTCCCGGCCGGGCTTGCCGGTCGCTTTGGACATCAGGAGCAGTTCCTCAGCGACCTCACGACCCGCGAAGCCGTCCTCAGTCATTCCCCGGTTATGCTGAAAGTCGAGCACCGCTCTGAGCGTGTCGGGACCGAAGAGACCATCCGCCTTGCCGGCATCGAATCCGAGGGAGTCGAGACTCTGCTGGAGTCTGGAAACGTCGTCCCCGCGCATCATCGGAGAGCGTCGGTAGAGCATGCGATCGCCGAGGCGGAATCCGGCGTCAACGAGCGTCCGCCAGGTCTCGGGGCCCACGATGCCGTCCGCGGGCAACCCGCGTGTCTCCTGGAACTCGCGTACGGCGGCGACCGTGGTCGAGCCGTAGAAACCGTCGACCCGGAGGTGGATCCCGAGGCCCGTCAAGCGCCGCTGGATGTCCCGGACCGGTTCACCGCGGTCTCCGGAGTGGTAGAGCCTCACGTTCCCGTCACCGGGTGGTCGTGGCTCAGGAGACGAAGGAGGCGATCTCGGCTTCCAACTGAGACTTGCTCCGGGCGCCGACGAGGCGCTTCTTCTCTTCTCCCGCCTGGAAGATGATCATCGTCGGGATACTCATCACGCCGAACTGCATCGCGGTCGACGGATTCTCGTCGACGTTGAGTTTGACGATCTGGAGTTGACCGGAGCGATTTCCTGCGATCTCCTCGAGCGGTCCGTCCATCATCTTGCACGGACCGCACCACTCCGCCCAGAAGTCGACGAGCGTCGGCATCGACGATCCGATCAGTTCGACGAAGGTCGCGTCGGTTCCCTTGATCGTGTTCTGTCCCATCATGACTCCTTCTTGATCATTGGTCCGCCAACATTGGTGGTGGAGGACGATGTCGAATTCAAGCTTCGGTTCGGTCGAGCCAGTGCTCGACGTCGATGGCGGCCTGACAGCCCATGCCGGCGGCCGTCACTGCTTGCTGGTAGTAGTGGTCGACGACATCTCCTGCCGCGAATACGCCTTCCACAGAGGTTCGCGTGAACCCTCCGTTTGTGACGACGTATCCGGCCGCATCCAGATCCAGTTGATCCTGGAAGATCTTGGTATTCGGATCGTGGCCGATCGCCAGGAAGAACCCTTCGACGGGGAGCATCGATTCTTCGCCGGTGTTGACGTTCTTCACCCGGAGACCGGTGACGAGATCGTCGCCGAGCACCTCATCGATCGTCGTGTTCCACAAGACCTCGATCTTCGGATGATCGATAGCCCGTTGGGCCATGATCTTCGAGGCTCTGAACTCGTCGCGCCGATGGAGGATGGTGACCTTCGAGGCGAACTTGGTGAGGAAGATCGCCTCTTCCATGGCTGAATCGCCACCGCCGACGATCGCGATCTCGCGATCCCGGAAGAAGAAACCGTCACACGTCGCACATGCTGAGACGCCGTATCCGCGGAGGCGGCTCTCGCCGGGAATCCCAAGCCATCGAGCAGAGGCCCCGGTCGAAACGATGAGAGTCTCCGACTCGTACAGGTCGCCACCGACCCACACCTTGAACGGGCGTTCGGAGAGGTCGACCTTCGACACGTCGGATGAGACGATGCGGGTGCCGAAACGTTCGGCCTGCTTCCGCATTCCATCCATGAGTTCCGGACCCATGATCCCCTCAGGGAAACCCGGGTAGTTCTCGACTTCGGTGGTGAGCATCAACTGCCCGCCTCGCTCCATACCCTCGATCATCAGCGGATCGAGGTCGGCGCGGGCTGCGTAGATGGCGGCGGTGAGTCCGGCCGGGCCGGACCCGATGATCAAGACCTTCTCGGCCATGGTCACTCCTGTGGTGGTGTTGTCTCGTCCTCTGGGTGTCTCTTCGTCCAGATGAACACGCCGGCGATGAGCAATATGCCCCCGACGACGGCGTATGCGAGTTCCTGTCCGATCAGGGTACCGAGAGCACGGAAGAAACCGACGAGCAGCCAGATCAAAGCGAGGACCGCGAGCGTTGCTACCACAAGCCCGATCGCCGCCCACGTGACCGCCAGAGATGCACGATCCACAGTGAGCGAACGGATGCGAGTAGCAAGTTGCTCGAGGAAGTCGGCGATCTTGGAGGGGTAGTCGTTGCGCGGTCGATCGGTCATGTCTGTAGAGGATAGTCGAATGTCGTGAGGCTCAGCCCTCCGTGCTGGCGAGTTTCACGCACGAGGCCACGGCGAAGACGGTAAGGAACGGATCTCCCTCAGACGGGGAGACAGATATCACGACTGCCACGGTGCCCTCGTAGGTCGTCGTGGCGATCGGGGAGAAGGACGATGTTGTGTCGGCGGCCCGCAGCGTGTCGAGGCACGCCTCCATCAGGGGAGTGTCGAGTTCGAGGGATTTCGTCGACGGAGCTGAGATGCCGTTCCTGAGGGATTCTGGATCCGATGCGAGTTCACTCTCGAGTGCGTCGAGGTCGACATCCGCCAGGTACGGAAGAGAGGTCGCAGCGATCGCAGCATCGTAGGTGTCCACGGCCTGGGTCTCCGCGTCTGCGGAAGCCTCTTCTTCGGGAGCGCTCTCGGTCGCTTCGGGTGCTGCCGCCCCGGCACTGTTACCACCGGTGCCTTCGTCCTCGGTCACAGTGGCGATGTCCTCGGTGAGCGATGTGCTGGGCACAGTCGTAGCGATCTCCGCAGAGGCGATGTCAAATGCTCCATCCGACTCGTCCCCGGACAGCGCGCCGGGAAGAACGACGACGGCGCCGATGACCACCGCGGCTGCGACTGCGAGACCACCGATCGGCGCCCACCAGCGCCGCCATCGGGGAGGCACGGCGGCGACCGGAACCGGGGCATCAGCAAGACGGAGATGCTGCCGGAGTGCTGCGTGCAGCGTCGACCGCTCCTCCGGTGTCATCGACGGCGTCGAAGATGCTCCGAGCATCGAGACAACGGACATCTGTGCCTCGTATTCGGCACGGAGTCCGGGGTCGGCCTTGATTCGGGCCAAGGCCGTGCGTTCCTCGTCCTGGGAGAGACGGCCGCCGATCAGGTCGACGATGAGTTCTTGATTACGTTCGTTCATGATTCATCACTTGGATGCTCGGACCCGGGTGCGAAGTTCCCGAGATCTTTGGCGAGTTGTCTTCGTGCACGGAAGACGCGGCTCTTCACGGTTCCGACCGGTACGTCGAGGGTATCCGCGGCTCCTTCTAGCGACATGCCATCGAGGTCGACGAGGACCACCGCGGCACGAAACTCTGGTGTGAGTCCGGCGAGCGCCGTCTCGATGTCGGGCCGCAGCTCGGCGGCGTGGAACTCATCGCCGCTGCGGGGGTCCGATGGATCGAGGTGCTCGGGTATCGATTCGGTTCGCTTGCGTTGCTGCCGTCTCAGGTGGTCGTAGCAAGTGTTCACGGCGACCCGGTAGAGCCAGGTACTGAAGGCAGCCTGTTCCTTGTAGCGGTCCGCCTTGCGGAAGACAGTGAGGAAGACGTCCTGAGTTGCGTCAAGAGCAGTGTCCCGGTTCCTCATCATGCGGAGACAGATCGCGAAGACCCGGTTCTCGTGGGCCCGCATGAGTTCGTCGAATGCAGCCACGTCGCCTTCGAGGTAGCGACGGATCAACTCGCGGTCTTCTGAGGAACGAAGCGTCATCGACTGTGATTCTGGTCCCATCGACGACGGGAGGCGAAGCAATCCATCATGGGAGGAGACGGATTTCAGCGATCGAGGTCCCGTACGAGCCATCGGTTCGCTGCGGGAGCGACGTGATCCAGATGAGCCAGAAGCCCTCCTCACGGTGTGCGACGTCGAGCCGCGTTGTCCCCGTGAGGATCTGTGCTGCACCGAGACGCTCCCAATCGCCCGGAACGTCCGGGAGCGTCGCGTTCCATGCGACCGTGAAGCGAGTCTCCCGTGTCCCCGTGATCTCGATCGCACCGATAGGAATCGTGGGTTCGAGAATGATCCCCACACCCTCCTTCGTTTCGTCGAGGGGGGAGGGGTACGGTTCGGTCTCCCACACCGTGGCTTGACGGCCGTCCACCACGGCGACGAGAGCCTCGTCGTTCTCGATGCCGTCACCGAACGGGTCGTAGACGGTCACCTCGGCCGGTATGGCGTTCTCCGTCGGTGTGTCCGTCGCCAGCGCTGTGCTCGTCGGAGTTGCGTGCTCCTGTTCGGCCGGCGCGGCCGGGTAGAGGAAAGGGGAGTCGGGATCGACGTCGATCGAAAGCCCGAGGACGGAGAGAAAGAGGATGGCGGCGACAACGAAAGCGAACAGGACGAGAGGTTTCAGAGACCACGATCGATCGACAGGTGGCTGAGGATGCAGCGACGAAGCACTCAGGGCCTCGGCGAGGCCCGTGGCGTCGAGAATTCCGGCTTCGGCACTTGCGAGCGCATCGTCGACAGAGGCGGGGATTCCTTCGGCAACGTGAGAAGGGAGGACCGCGGGGTTATCGCTTCCCGTGATCGCCACGCGAAGCGCTGCAGCGAGCGCAGACGTGTCCCCGGTGGGGGTGGTTGTGAGAGGAACCCGTCCGAAGCTTGCGAGGCGAGCAGGGTGGGCAGCGGAGAAGTGAATGGCACGCGGGTCGATCGCTCCGTGGATGCCACCGCTCGCATGGAACGCCGCCAAGCCGGACGCAAGGCCCGAAGCGTTCGTGAGGTACTCCGTGATGGGGAGCGTCTCGCCCGCCTTGAGGCGATCGGCGATTGTCACTGCACCGTCCCACTCCGCGACCGCGAACGCTGAATCGTCGACTTCACCCGCCGCGTAGATCATCTGAACATGTGGGTGAGTGGTCGCAGCGGCCGCGCGAACGGGCGCCAGGAATGCAGCGATGCGGTCGGCGTCCGCATCGGGACCCGGGAACCTGATCAAGACGGGGCGTTGGAGGTGCTCGTCGGTTGCGAGCCACTCTTCGATGTCGCCATCGGCGCCAAGTCTGACGTTCATCCGATACCGAGTGGGGATACGAGGCGGCATCTGTCAGCCTCGGCGCAGCACGGCGAGCGGTTCCGGGAGCGTGACGAAGCCTTCGGACTCATACAGAGCGATGGCAGCATCGTTGTCCATCTGGGTGTTGAGCATCATCGCCCGACTTCCGGCCGACTGCGCTGTGCGAGCGGCTACGCGAGTCAACGAGCGACCCATCTGCCGACCCTGCCAATCGGGGTGGACGGCGAGTCGCTGGAGGTACGACATGGCGTGGCCGAAACCGACGATGGCGAAGGCGACGGGAGCGCCGTCCGGTCCCCGAATGAGTAGGGACTTCGTCTTTGCCGTCGCCGCGATGGCCTCGGCCATTCCGAAGCGATCGAATCTCCAGAACCGATCGAAGGCGGCGTGGTCGATGTGCAGCAGATCCGCGATCGAGTGGTCGGGCGGAGAGATGACGAGATGGTCGGGTGAGGGTAGCCCTTCCGTGAGGTCGAGACGCATGAACGCCAACGGGACGAACTCAACGAACCCGGCAGCTTCCCACGGCCGGCGACTGCTCGGCGGGAGAGGGGGAGAGAGGATGTAGGGAGCGCCTAGCTCGTTCAATCGCTCAGAACACAGCTCCAGGAAGGACGACCCGCCTCGAACGAGACGCAACGCGGCCTCGGGTACGAGATCATTCCAGCGCCGGGCCTCGGCTCGCGCCCAGCCTCTCCTGAAGCGGATCGGCTGCGGCCAGGAGCCTCGTTGAAGAACCGGGATCGGACGCTCGGTCATTGGCACGACACAACACACTCCTAGTGCGCAGCCAGCGTACTGCTGACGCGCGGCCACGTCGCCGGGTGCCCGTGACGATGAGGAAGGTTTCGCGATGTGTCTTCGAACCTTCAAGCGTGCGACCATGTGGAGATGAGATCCGCACTTGTCACTCATCCGTCGAGCTTGGAGCATGTCTCACCCAACGAGCACCCGGAGCGGCCGGAGAGGGTCGCCGCTGCGATCGAAGGCGTTGAGGCGAGCGATCTCGAAACCGTCTACGTTGAGGCGAGGGCCGCCACGCGAGAGGAGTTGCTCGCCGTGCACGAAGCGTCGTTTCTCGATCGCTTGCAGCACTTCTGCGCCGGCGGTGGCGGATCGATCGATCCCGACACCTATGCCGTGGGGAGATCATGGGACGCTGCTCGGTTCGCGGCCGGCGCGGGACTGACGGCGATCGAGGCGATAGAGCGGGGAGACGCAGATGTCGGATTCGCGGTCGTTCGGCCACCGGGTCACCACGCGGAGACCGGTCGAACGATGGGCTTCTGCCTGATGAACAACGTCGCCGTTTCTGCTGCAGCACTCGTTGGCCGCGGTCGGAGAGTGGCCATCGTCGACTGGGACGTCCATCACGGGAACGGTACGCAGGAGATCTTCTTCGATTCGCCCGACGTGCTCTATGTATCTCTGCATCACTCACCGTTCTATCCGGGGACGGGTCGGGCCGAAGAGGTGGGGAGGGCCTTGGGAGTTGGAGCGACGGTGAACGTCCCAATCGTGGGGGGATCCGGCGGATCCACGTATCGCCGGGCATTCTCGAGAATTGTTGTTCCCGTCCTCGACCAGTTCGGGCCCGATTGGCTGCTCGTGAGCGCCGGGTATGACGGGCACGTATCCGATCCACTGGGCGGGATGGCCCTGGTGGTGGACGACTACGGGGCGATGGCGGCGGCACTCGGCGAAGTGATGAAGCACTCGAACACGGTGTTCTACCTCGAAGGAGGATATGACCTTGGAGCGATCCGCGATTCGGTGGCCGCGACCCTCGACGGGTTCGCGTCGGGCCTTCCGGCACTCGATTCTCAGGGTGGGAGCGATCCGTCGATCGACAGCGCCGTAGCGGTGCTCTCCCTCTTCTGGGATCTCGATTAAGGGTCGCTTACAACTGGCCGATACATCCAGGAACCTTCTCCGGGCCCGAGGAGCCGATGTGAATGAATCGTTGCCGTATCTCGACGAACTACTCGAGAAACTGACCGCCGTCGGAGGATCCGACCTGCATCTCAAGGTCGGCTCGCCACCTGCATTCCGAATCGACGGCGTGGTCCACCGGTCTGAACTCCTCGCCGTCGCTCCCGCCGACACAGAGCGCTACCTGGATGAAATCGTCACCGAGAAGGCAAGAGAGGCTCTTGAGATCTCCGGCGAGGCGGACTTCGCGATCGGTAGATCCGGCCTGGGACGCTTCCGAGTCAGTGTGTTCCGTCAGCGCGGATCGCTGACCCTGGTGCTTCGCACCGTGGGGACCGTCAACGGAGGATTCGAAGCGCTCGGCCTGCCCGCAGTCATCGAGCGACTCGCCGATGAACGACCGGGCCTGCTGCTGATCACCGGTCCGTCGGGATCCGGTCGGACCACCACCGCCGCGTCCGTGATCGAGTACATCAACACGACGCGGAAGGGGAGCATCGTGACGATCGAGGATCCGATCGAGAGTTTGTTCCCCGACAACCAGTCGTTGGTTTCACAGCGCGAGGTCGGACTCGACACGGCTTCGTTCGCATCCGGTCTCCAGGCCGCGATGCGCAACGACACCGACGTGATCTTCGTAGGGGAACTCCCCGATAGCGACACGGTTGCCGCAGCGCTGCGCGCGTCGGAAACCGGTCATCTCGTCGTAGCGATCCTGCCGACATTCGACGGCCTCGAGACGATCAACCGGATCGTTGAGTCCTTCGAGCCGTACCAGCGCCAACAGGTGCGGCAGATCTTGTCGACGACGCTGAAAGGAATCATCAGCCAACAGCTCATTCCGCGAGCCGACGGCAACGGTCGGGTTGCCGCTGTCGAAGTGCTGGTGAACACGGAGAGAGTCGCCGAGAAGCTGAAGGACGAAGAGAGCACACCGTCCATCGCTGTGGACGTTGCCGAGGGGGAGTTCTTCGGGATGCGCACGTATGATCAGGCCATCCTCACCCTGTACTCAGGAGGGCAGGTGTCGTTCGAAGACGCTCTATCCCACGCGACGTCGACGACGGACTTCAAGGTCGCTGCGCAGGCGCGCGGGGTGATGAGCGCGTGAGGGTCAGCTGACAGCAAACAGCACACAGCCGGCGATCCGAACACACGGATTGATGGAAGAGATGCCAGTTTTGCCGTGTGCTGTTGTCTGTTCGCTGTCGGCTCTCGCGAGGATCGCCGCTCCCGTTGCTTTGGCCGGTACTCTCGTGGCAGCATGCCCAGCTTCACCTGCCAGACCTGTTCTGCGGAGTTCTCCCTGCCTCAGCAGGTCCTCGATCGCTACCCGGGGTGGGTTCCGAAACAGTGTCGCGACTGCAAGCCCGTGAAGGAAGCGAAGCCTTCGGGAGCGGTTGCGAGCGAAGACCCACAGACGGGCGTGTTCACCGACGGTGGGTGCGTACCGAACCCGGGTCCCGGCGGATGGGGAGCCGTCTACGTGGTCGACGGGGAGATCCTCTCCGAGACCCACGGACATGACCCGGACACGACCAACAACCGGATGGAGCTGACCGCGCTGATCGAGGGAGCGAAGATGATCCCGGAAGGCACGGCTGTCACCGTCTACTCCGATTCGAATCTCGCCGTGCGGACGATCAACGAATGGGCGGCCGGTTGGGAGGCCCGCGGTTGGAAGCGGAAGACCGGACCCGTGGAGAATGTCGAACTCGTTCGGCGCGCCTACACCGCGTTTCGGAAGCGCCCGGAACTCGAACTCCGATGGATCAAAGCCCACGCGGGATACACCTGGAACGAGTACGCGGACAGTCTGGCGAATCAGTGGAGAGAGCAATGAGTCGCAAGCTTCAAGCTTCAACCCCCAAGATCCCCGGCCCGGTCTTGCAGCTTGCAGCTTGCACCTTGGAGCTGCGATTGCCCGGCCGTCGGGCGGGAGATGGTTCGTCTTGATCCCTCCCCGGCTGCAGACACTCCTGGCTTCTGGCGCGGCTTCTCGGGAGCTCGCGGGACTCTTCGCCGACGCCGGGCACCGTCTCTACCTCGTTGGGGGGAGCGTGCGCGACGCCCTGCTCGATCGTCCGAATTCCGATCTCGATTTCGCCACGGACGCTCGCCCCGACGAGATAGAGGAGATCGTGCGCCCGTGGGCGGCCGATCTGTACCTGGCCGGCAAGACGTATGGGACGATCGGTGCGATCAGGTCTGGTCGGATCCACGAGATCACGACGTTCCGTTCAGAGATCTACCGCGATGAGAGTCGCAAGCCCGAGGTGACGTACTCGAACGACATCGAGGAGGACCTCTCCAGGCGCGACTTCACGGTCAACGCAATGGCGATCCGCATACCCACTTCGGACAACGACGCCCCGGAGATGGTGGACCCGTGGGGTGGCCTCGTCGACCTCCATTCCCGTCTGCTGCGCACGCCACTCGATCCTCGGATCTCGTTCGGCGACGATCCGCTGAGGATGCTCCGCTTGTTCCGGTTCGTATCGCGGCTCGGCTTCGTTCCGGACGAGGCGACACTGGACGCGGTTCGCACCATGCACGAGCGTCTCGAGATCATCTCGGCGGAGCGGATCAAGGGAGAACTCGATCGACTGATGATCGGGGACCACGTTGGACCTGCGCTGTGGGGTCTCGTTGAGACCGGCCTCGCCGGCGAGTTCATCCCTGAGTTGCCGGCGCTGGCGCTCGAAGTCGATCCGGTTCATCACCACAAGGACGTGCTTGCGCACTCGATTGCCGTGGTGGAGAAGACGTCGCCCCGTCTGGAACTCCGTCTGGCAGCGCTGTTCCACGACATCGGCAAGCCCGACACACGGGAGTTTGGACCGGGCGGGGTCTCGTTTCACCACCACGAGGTCGTCGGGGCCCGCATGACGCGGCGACGCATGAAGCAACTCCGCTACTCGAAGAAGACGACCGAGGACGTGTCCCGACTCGTGTTCCTCCACATGCGGCCGCATACGTTCAAGATGGGGTGGACCGACTCGGCGGTTCGCCGCTACGTGCGCGACGCCGGCGACCTCCTCAGAGACCTCAACGAGCTTGTGCGCTGCGATGTGACGACCCGGAGCAAGCGTCGTGAACGGGCGATCTCGAGGAGGATCGACGAGCTCGAAGAGCGAATCGCCGAACTTCGCGAGAAGGAGGAGCTCGACGCACTGCGTCCACCGATCGACGGGAACCAGGTGATGGAATACCTGGGTATCGAACCCGGGCGTCAAGTGGGGGAGATCATGAGGATGCTCTACGAACGGCGGATAGAAGAAGGGCCATATTCGGAGGACGAGGCCTACGAGTTGATCGACCGTTGGGCAGACGAGTCCCCGTAGACGGGACTCGATCGGCGCGCCATACTCGGTGAGTGAAATCCCCGATCTTGAGCATTGTCGCGCTCACCGTCCTGGCTTCGGCCTGCGGAGGGGGAGAACCGTCGCCGACGACAACCACAACGACAGACCTGGTAACCACAACGACCACCGAAGGAGCAGCGATGGAGTTGACCTCTCCCGCCTTCGAGCACGAAGCAGCGATCCCCACTCGCTTCACGTGCGACGGCGACAACGTGTCGCCCGAGTTGAGGATCTCCGCGGTCCCGGAAGATGCAGCGGCGCTGGTTCTGATCGTGGACGACCCGGACGCCCCTCTGGGGACATGGGATCACTGGGTCGCATACGACTTCGCACCGACGGGAACGATCCCCGAGAACGTCGGGGAGTTGGGCACGGCCGGCCTCAATTCGTGGAAGCAGACCGGGTACGGCGGGCCTTGTCCACCATCCGGAACCCATCGCTACTTCTTCAAAGTCCTTGCTCTCGATGCACCGCTCGGACTGGCCGAAAGGGCTGACAAGACCGAGGTGCTCGCTGCATCTGAAGGGCACGTACTTGCCGAAGCAGTGCTGATGGGGACCTTCGCCGGCTGACGGACTGGCCGCCGGTTCTACTCGCTGGTCGCCTCTGACCCCCGGAGCCTCTCGAACGCAGCCCACCCGGGAGCAGCCGTGAACCAGAGCAACCCGGCGATGGCGAGAGCCGAGGTCAGACACCACAGGCAGGTGGCTCCGATCACGAACGGTTCGAGGAACGTCAGATAGATCGAGAACATGGTGCCACCGAACGCGGTCACCGCTACCAGGAGAGTTGCGATGTCGGCGGTGCGACCTTTCGAGACCCTCGTGACGATCCAGCCGATGATGAGGCCGATGTAGGCGATCGCTCCGAGGACCCCTATCGGGATTCCGAAGATCGACGCGTACTCGCTCTGCTGCACGGCGTTGCAGTCACCGACGGGTCCGCAGACGGCTTCGACGCCGCTCGTTTCGACGCTTGCCAGGTACAGCGAGACCCCCAGACCGACGACGGCGAGCGCGGGGATGACCCATGGAGGACCACCATGGAGCGATCCACGATGAACCATGACGGGCACGAGCACGAGGCTCACAAGCAGGGCGGCCAGGACGAGGATCGCGAGGCCGTTGCCCACAGGATCCCGAGCGATCTTGTCGCCGACCGTCTCGTCTGCGGCCACCGGGAGAGCCTCGGTGGGGTTGGCCGGTGTGGTATCGCCGGGTGTGTCATCATCGATCGGCTGAGTTGCTTCGGAGTGGTCTGGGATCGTCGCGAGGGCGTCCTCGATGCCCGGAACCTCGGGCCAAGGGATGCCACCGTTCGCAAGGCCCTCTTCGATGATGCCGGGGAACTCTGCCGGAATCTGCTCGGATCCGATGAGGTAGATGTCTTCGATGTCGAGGCGCGGTACGCCCGGGCGATCAATCCCGAGTCGCTCTGAGTCCTCCCCGAACATGATCGCGCCGATCTCCACGCTTGCGTCGACCAGGAGGATGTCGAGTGTCCCATTCGTCATCTCGTAGAAGGCGACTTCGTCGGGAGGAACGGTGTCGTCGAAGAGGACCGTTGGTTCGCCGCCGTACTGCTCGAAGATGACGGGTAGGTGCTCTCTGATGACGAGCTCACAGTGACCGCATGTCGGTGAGAAGAACAACACGGCCCGAACGACGGGACCCTCCTCCGCATCCGTCTGTGCCGATGCCGGGAAGGCGACGACGACGAGCGTCGCGACGAGCAGGATCAGGAGTGTGGCCCGTGTCTTCATGTCCGCATAGCCTGGCGTGAATCCGGAGATAGCGCCAGGGCCGGAAGACCGGAGAGCAGCATCTCGCGGTTCCCCGACCCTGATCGCGGCACCGGTTAGGTCGTCAGCCGAGGAGTTTCGCCTTCGCTGAGGAGAACTCCGCGTCGGTGAGGAGCCCTGCGTTCTTCATGTCGGCGAGTCGTTGGAGTTGGGTCATCGTGTCATCGGCGGCGGGGGCTGCAGCCACCGCCGGCTGGGGAGCCGGGGCCTGCTCCGCTTGCATGGTGTTCATCTGCGCCTGCATCTCGTCCAACTGCGCCTGTGACTCGTATGCAGCTTGGTTCGCCGCGTCTTGCTCCTGCTGTGCGGCGTGCTTGTTCGCCGACCGGCGCTGCATGCCGCCGCTCACTGCGGTGGCGGTTCCTGCGATCACTGCGGTGCGGGCCATGGTGCCGGCGATCCCCGGTCGTCCACGTCGTCTTGGCATATTCAGTCCCTCCCTATTCGTCTTCGAGTGCTGCGACGGCGGCCAGAACCTCGTCCACGACGAGGCCCGGGATCCGCATGTTGGCGAGGAGGATGCCTCCCGAGTCACCGAGTTCGTCCCTCAGCGGCTTGAACCACGTGTGCTCGAACGCGAGCGCCGCCGCGGAAGAGCCGGGCTCAAGCGCTTCAGCGAAGCCTTCCATGTCCTCTTCCGAGATCAATCCGTTGCTCTCTTCGAGGAACCTACTCAGTGCGGCCACGTCCTGGCCTGCGTCCACCTGGTCGAGTTCGATGATCTCGACCTCGCCGTCGTCGTCCTTGTAGATGAGGAGCGCGTCGACGAGTGTGATGACGTCGTTGTCAACGAGTCGCTCGATCTCCGGCAGGATGCCCCCGGTGAACCGGTTCCCGGGGAACCCGATAACCAGCAACTCGATCGGACCGAGTGCCATTGCTTTCTCCTTGCGGTTGGGTATGGCAAGTGTTGTCGTACCTCGGTGACTGCGCAAGCGTGATCTCCGATGGGTTCGCCTCCCAACCACCGCGACACAACGCCCGTCACCCGTCCATCGTTGCCCGCGGCTTGTGGCTTGTGTCCCATTCCCACCGTCCGTCACCCGGCCTCTGAAAACCGTCTTGCATTACACAATGAATATGCGTATATTTCTCGCTCGCTCGAGGACTCGCCGTGGCTACTTCTATCGCAATCCTTGGTTCTTCCGGTTACGCCGGTGGTGAGTTGATCCGTCTGGCGGACGGCCACCCCGACTTGGCGATCGAGTATCTCGGAGCACACGCTTCCGCCGGCAGAACCCTCGGTTCCGTTCACCCGCACTTGAGGGGTGGCGATCGGGTTCTCGGTTCGAACAACCCAGAGGAGGTCCCCGATGTTGGTCTCGTCTTCCTGGCGCTACCACACGGCGCCTCCGCCGATCCCGCGATGACGCTGCTGGACCGGGGAGTACCCGTAGTCGACCTCGGCAGCGATTTCCGACTCGACACGCCCGGCCGGTACCTCGCTGCGTACGGTGTCGATCACCCTCACCCCGACGAGCTCGGTCGCTGGGTGTACGGATTGCCGGAACTCCACCGCTCCGAGATCTCCGGCACGGACCGGGTCGCATCACCCGGGTGCTATCCGACGTCTGCGATTCTTCCGCTTGCACCCCTCCTCGCTGCGGATCTCATCG
>JAUVNV010000154.1 GCA_030599515.1 Acidimicrobiia bacterium | reverse complement strand
GGGCACGAGATCTCCGACCTTCATGTACTCCGAAGCCTTCTTCCCGAGTTCGCTCTCCGAGGCGACCGCCTCGCGTAGCATGTCGCCGGTCGAGATGTGCGGGACACCGAGTGCCTTGTTGAGCAGCTTGGCCTGCGTTCCCTTGCCGCCTCCCGGCGGCCCAAGAAACAAGATGCGTCGACCCACAGCCACCTCCTCATTGTCCAGGGGCAGAGGGTACTTGTCATGAGGTGTGCTCTCGCCGGAGTGGGCAAAGAGTAGAAAGTAGAGAGTAGAAAGAAGGGGACCCACGAGGGCGTCGGATCTTTCTACTTCCTACTTTCTACTTTCTACTTTCTACTTTCTACTGGTTTCCTCAGCTCCTAGCTGAGGAATCCGTCATAGTTCCTCATCAAAAGCTGGGATTCGACCTGCTTCATCGTCTCGAGCGCAACGCCCGCCACGATGAGGATCGACACGCCGGAGAGCCCGACCGGAACACCCCAGATCCATCCGAGGATGGACGGCAAGATCGTCACCAGAGCCAGGTACATGGCTCCGGGCAGCGTGATGCGGCTCAGCACGTGAGCCAGGTACTGCTCGGTCGCCCGTCCGGGACGGATGCCCGGGATGAACCCGCCCTGACGCTGGATCATGTCGGCCTGGCGCACCGGGTCGAACTGGATCGCCGTGTAGAAGTAGGTGAAGAACACCACGAGCAGAGCCAGCACGAAGATGTACCAGAGGCTCGGTGAGAAACCGCCGCCGCTCGAAGAAAGCAGATTGGTGTCGATCCAGTTCCGAGCCGTGGCGCCCCAACCGGTTGGTGGCAGCACCGAGGCGATGAGCGCGGGGAAGTACATGATCGACGTAGCGAAGATCACGGGGATGACTCCCGCCATGTTCACCTTCAGCGGGATGTAGGTGGATTGCCCACCCATGACCTTGCGGCCGCGAACCCGCTTCGAGAACTGCACCGGGATCCGGCGCTGTCCCTGCTCGATGTAGATGATCCCGATCGTCAGGCCGATCATCACGGCAACGATGACGATGAATTGGTAGGTCTGCGAGTTGGCGTTGAGAATCGCCAACTGGGATGGGATCTGCGAGATGATCGAGATGAAGATCAGCAGCGACATGCCGTTGCCGATTCCGCGCTGCGTGATCAACTCACCGAACCACATGAGCAACGCCGTACCGGCCGTCATCGTGATCACGATGATGATCACGTTGCGCGGCGTGTAGTCGGGGATCAGGTCGATGCCGCCGGTCAATTGACCGGAGTGGAACAGGAACGAGAACCCGGTCGCTTGGAGGAGCGCGAGGATGACCGTGAGGTACCTCGTCCATTGCGTGATGACCTTTCGGCCGGTTTCGCCTTCCTCCTGAAGGGCCTGCAGTTTCGGGATCACGACGGCGAGCAACTGCAGGATGATCGATGACGTGATGTACGGCATGATCCCGAGAGCGAAGACCGACAGTCGGGTCAGAGCGCCACCGGAGAACAGGTTCAACAACCCGACGAACCCGGAGGTCGTCGCCGAATCGGTGAACTGCTTGATCGCGGTGAGATCTACGCCGGGGACCGGGATGGTGGTCCCGAGCCGGTACAGAACGAAGATGAACAGCGTGAAGAGGATCTTGTTCCGTAGATCGTGGATCCGGAACGCGTTCCTGAATGCAGTCAGCATGGGAGTGTTGAGTCCTTCAGTGGTAGCGTCACGATAGTGGAGGGTGAGCCTTGAGCAGTGAGCCGTGAGCTTTGAGCTGTGGGCTCAAGGCTCATAGCTCATGCCTCGATGACCTCTACCGAGCCCCCCGCAGCCTTGATCTTCTCGACGGCGCCGAGGCTGAAGGCATGGGCCTTGATCGTCAGCGCACGGTCAATCTCACCCTCACCGAGGACTTTGACCTTGCCGCGATGCTTGACGAGTCCACCGGCCCGCAGGTCATCTGCGGTCACGGTGGTCCCGGCTTCGAACTCATTGAGTCGCTCGACGTTGATGACCGTGTACTCGACACGGTTCGGGTTGCGGAAGCCGCGTAGCTTGGGCATGCGGCGCTGGAGCGGCATCTGGCCACCCTCGAACCCGCGGCGCACCTTGCTGCGCGCCTTGAGGCCCTTCGTACCGCGTCCGGCGGTCTTTCCGCGGCGTCCGGCTTCGCCGCGACCGACGCGAATCTTGCGCTTCTTCGACCCTTCGGCGGGCCGGAGGTGATGAAGCTTCATCCGATTTCCTCCACTTCGAGGAGATGCTTCGCATGGAACACCATGCCGCGCACGTCCGGTTTGTCGGGTCGAATGGTCGTTTGGTTGATCTTCCGCAGGCCGAGGCTCTCCACGGTTGCGCGAGTCTTCGGCTTCTCACCGATCGTGCTGCGCACCAATGTGATCTTCAGGTTCTTCGCCATCAGTTGCCTGCCTGGCTCTTCGCCAACTCGGCCGACCGGTAGGCAGCGAGCAGCGCCGGCGGGAACAACTCCTCCGGGCGCTTGCCCCGGGCCTTCGCAGTCACGTCGGGACGCTGCTGGGCCAGAAGCGCGTTCACCGTCGCCTTGGCGACGTTGACATGTGTCGGAGAACCGAGCGACTTCGAGAGGATGTCCTTCACCCCTGCCGCTTCGAGGATCTGACGGACGGCGCCTCCTGCGATGACCCCGGTACCCGGTGCGGCCGGCTTCAGCAGCACACGTGAGGCGTTCTGCTGGCCGATCACCTCATGGATGATCGTCTGACCCGCCATCGGCACGTCGAACATGTTCTTCCGTGCGATCTCCATGCCCTTCTGGATGGCCATGGGGACTTCTTTGTCCTTGCCGTATCCGATCCCGACCTTGCCTTTGCCGTTGCCGACCGCAACAAGAGCAGTGAACGAGAATCGGCGACCACCCTTGACGACCTTGGCCACGCGGTTGATCGCAATGACTCTCTCGTCGAACTCCGGCTCGCGCCGTTCCCGGCGTTCCCGTCGATCCCGTCGATCCCTGCGATCCTTGCGGTCTTTTCGATTGGTGTTATCTCGGTTCGTCATAGCGCTCCTAGAACTCCAGCCCGGATTGGCGGGCCCCATCGGCCAGCGCCTTGACGCGCCCGTGGAAGGCGAACCCACCCCGGTCGAAGACGACCGTGTCGATACCGGCATCCTTGGCGCGGGCGCCGACGAGCTTTCCGACCTCGGTCGCCGTATCGACGTTCAGCGTCTTCTTCGCAAGCTTGTCCTCGCCAGACGAGGCCGAAGCCAATGTGAAGCCCTGATCGTCGTCGATGATCTGTGCGTAGATGTATCGGTTGCTCCGGAAGACAGCGAGCCGGGGGCGCGTGGCGGTGCCGTGCACCTTCTTGCGCACCCGGAAGTGGCGGCGTCGCCGCGCGTCTGTGCGTGAACCTCTCATCCGGCCACCCCTGCCTTCCCGGCCTTGCGGCGCACGTACTCGTCGACGTAACGAATGCCCTTGCCCTTGTACGGCTCCGGCGGACGCACGGAGCGGATGTTCGCCGCAATCTGCCCGACGAGTTGCTTGTCGATCCCGCTGACGATGAACTTCGTCGGCTCGGGAACCTCGAATGTGATGCCCTCGGGCGCCTCGATCGTCACGGGATGCGAGAACCCGACCTGCAGTTCGAGCGTGCTGCCTTTCAGCGCACCGCGGTAGCCAACGCCCACCGCCTGAAGTTCCTTCGTGTACCCGGCCGAAACGCCGACAACCATGTTGGCGATCAACGCACGGGTTAGGCCGTGCAATGCACGAGCTTCGCGTTCGTCGTTCTCTCTAGTGACGGTGAGGACACCGTCTTCGACTGAGACACTGATTCGGGGATCGAGCGTCTGCGTGAGGGTGCCCTTCGGACCCTTCACGATGACGGCGCCCCCATCGACAGACGCGTCAACGCCGGCCGGGAACTCGATCGGTGCGTTTCCGATGCGACTCATGTCACCACACCTCGCACAGGATTTCTCCACCAACGTTGCGTCGGCGGGCCTCCCGGTCGGTCATGACGCCGTCGGAAGTGGACACGATCGCGATACCGATGCCGCCCCGAACACGGGGGACGTCGGATGCACCCGAGTAGACGCGGAGACCCGGCTTCGAGACGCGTTTGATACCGATCAGGATCGGCTGACGATCGTTGCCGTAGCGGAGCCGGACGGTCAACTCTTTCCCGACGCGGGCATCGTCAACCTTGTATCCGTCGATGAATCCCTCTTCAGAGAGAATGCGGGCGACTTGTTCTTTCAGCTTCGATGACGGCATCGTCGTCTCCGGATGGAGCGCCGTGTTGGCGTTGCGGATCCGGGTAAGCATGTCTGCAATGGGATCAGATTGCATGGTTACCACGAAGCCTTTCTCACGCCGGGCAGTTCACCGTTGTGGGCGAGTTCGCGCAGCGATGACCGCGACATGCCGAACTTCCGGAAGTACCCACGGGGGCGGCCCGTGACACCGCAGCGGTTGCGGTAGCGGGTTGCGCTCGCGTCGCGCGGCATCTTGGCGATCTTCTGATACGCCTCGCGCTTGTCCTCATACGAGGCGTTCGGATCTTTGATGATCGTGATCAGCTCCGCGCGCCGCTCGGCGTACCGATCGATGATCACTCTCCGCTTGTTGTTCTTGGCGATCTTCGATGTCTTCGCCATCACACACCTGCCTGTTGACGGCGGAACGGGAACCCGAATGCACCGAGTAACGCCCTGCCTTGCTCGTCGGTTGCTGCCGTGGTCACGAAAGCGATGTCCATGCCGCGGATCGTGGAAACTTTGTCATAGTCGATCTCCGGGAAGATCAGCTGCTCGGTGACACCGAAGTTGTAGTTGCCACGGCCGTCGAAACCCTTCGGGTTCAGACCACGGAAGTCTCTGATACGTGGAATCGCCGTGGCGATGAGACGATCGAGGAACTCCCACATCCGCGCACCGCGCAGCGTCACCGACGCTCCAACCGGAACCCCTTCACGCAGCTTGAAGTTCGAGATCGACTTGCGCGCCATCATCACTTTCGGCTGCTGCCCGGTGATGATCCGCAGGTCCTCGACCGCCGAGTCCATGAGTTTGGCGTCCTGAGCAGCGTCACCGACACCCATGTTCACCACGATCTTCGACAAGCGAGGAATCTGCATCGCGTTCTCGAGACCGAGGTCTTCCTTGAGCTGAGCGGCGATCTCGCTGTCGTACTTCTCTTTGAGGCGGGGAGCCATCAGAGCTCACCTCCGCACTTGCGGCAGACGCGGTACTTGCGACCTTCATCGTCGAACTTCGCGCCGATGCGAGTCGGCCCGCAGTCGGGGCAGACGATCATGACGTTGGATGCGTCGATCGGCATGTCCTTGTCGATGATGCCGCCCTGCATGGTCTGGCCGGTCGGTCGCTGAGAGCGCTTCGCGGTCGCAACGCCTTCGACGATGATCCTGTTGCGCGAGGGGAAGACCTTGGCGATCTTGCTCTCTTTGCCGATATCCTTACCGGTGGTGACCATCACGGTGTCACCCTTCTTCAGTTTCATCACAGCACCTCCGGTGCCAGCGATACGATCCGCATGTAGTTCTTGTCGCGCAGCTCACGTCCGACCGGTCCGAATATCCGGGTGCCGCGGGGCTGCTGCTGGTCGTTGATGATCACGCAGGCGTTGTCATCGAAGCGGATGTAGGTCCCGTCGGAACGACGGTTCTCCTTCTTGGTCCGCACGACCACGGCTTTGACGACCTCACCCTTCTTCACGGTTCCGCCGGGTGTGGCATCTTTGACCGTAGCCACGACGGTATCGCCGAGACTGCCATAGCGCCTACCCGATCCGCCGAGCACGCGGATGACCAGGACCTCTTTGGCGCCGGTGTTGTCGGCGACCCTGAGCCTGGACTCCTGTTGGATCATCTTGCACGCTCCACGACCTCGTCGACACGCCAGTGCTTCGACTTCGAGATCGGGCGGGTCTCGACGATCCGCACCGTATCGCCGACGTGGGCGTCGTTCGTTTCATCGTGGGCGTGGAATCGCTTCCGCACCGGCACGGTCTTGCCGTACTTCGGGTGTCTCTTGGAGTCCCGGACCTCGACGGTGACCGTCTTGTCCCTGGCGTCCGAAACGACGACCCCGACGCGTATCTTGCGGCGTCCCCGTTCCATCTACGCCTCCTCCTGCTGTGTTTCC
>JAUVNV010000086.1 GCA_030599515.1 Acidimicrobiia bacterium | reverse complement strand
GTTCGAAGCGGGTATTCCCGAGTCGTTCAACGTCCTCGTCAAGGAAATGCGTGCGTTGGGATTGAATGTCGAGTTGACGCAGCCGAAGCCTGAGGAACTGCAGCCGGATCGGGTCCAGCTGCCTGGACCTGCGGCGGAGTAAGCCTGTTCGCCGAGGCTAGAGCTAGCAACTAATTCGACTAACCGAAGGGCGGTAGAGCCGCCCGTTGGGAGAGCAAGAGAATGAACAAAGATATCGCCAACCTCTTTAATCCTCAGACCCAGCAACAGAACTTTGATCAAATCCGGATTGGTATCGCCAGCCCGGAGAAGATCCTGTCGTGGTCGTTTGGCGAGATCAAGAAGCCGGAGACGATCAACTATCGTACCTTCAAGCCGGAGCGTGACGGCCTGTTCTGCGCGCGGATCTTCGGCCCTGTGAAAGACTACGAGTGCTTGTGCGGCAAATACAAGCGCATGAAGTACAAGGGCGTCATCTGCGAGAAGTGCGGCGTCGAGGTGACGCTGGCTAAGGTCCGGCGCGAGCGCATGGGCCATGTGGAGCTCGCCGCTCCCGTCGCGCATATCTGGTTCTTGAAGTCCCTGCCGTCTCGCATTGGCCTTCTGCTCGACATGACGCTGAAGGATCTCGAGCGCGTCCTCTATTTCGAGCACTACATCGTGATGGAGCCTGGCCTAACGTCGCTGAAGCCGATGCAGCTCCTCTCCGAAGACGAGTACGCGCAGGCGCAGGAAGATTTTGGCGAGGACTCGTTCACCGCTTCGATCGGCGCGGAAGCAATTCGCGAGCTGTTGAAGAGCCTCGATCTGGAGAAGATCGCCGCCGATCTCCGCGTGGAGATTGCCGAGGCCACCACCGAACTCAAGCCGAAGAAGCTCGCCAAGCGGCTTAAGGTCGTCGAGGCCTTCATTGTGTCGGGCAATCGCCCGGAGTGGATGATCCTCACCGTGGTTCCGGTCATTCCGCCGGAGCTTCGGCCTTTGGTGCCGCTCGATGGTGGCCGCTTCGCCACGTCCGACCTCAACGACCTGTATCGCCGGGTCATCAATCGGAACAACCGCCTGAAGCGCTTGATCGACCTCGGCGCCCCCGAGATCATCGTCAACAACGAGAAGCGGATGCTCCAGGAGGCCGTCGACGCCCTGTTCGACAACGGCCGTCGCGGTCGTGCGGTCACGGGCCCGGGCAATCGGCCTCTGAAGTCGCTGTCGGACATGTTGAAGGGGAAGCAGGGCCGGTTCCGTCAGAACCTGCTGGGCAAGCGCGTCGACTACTCGGGTCGCTCGGTCATCATCGTCGGTCCGCAGTTGCGACTCCACCAGTGCGGCTTGCCGAAGATCATGGCACTCGAACTGTTCAAGCCGTTCGTGATGAAGCGCCTCGTCGACATCGGCGAGGCCCAGAACATCAAAGCGGCCAAGCGCATGGTCGAGCGCAGGCGCTACCAGGTGTGGAATGTGCTTGGCGACGTCATCGAAGAGCACCCGGTGCTTCTGAACCGGGCGCCGACGCTCCACCGTCTCGGGATCCAGGCGTTCGAACCGGTTCTCGTCGAGGGCAAGGCAATCCAATTGCATCCCCTCGTGTGCGAGGCGTTCAACGCCGACTTCGACGGTGACCAGATGGCGGTTCACCTTCCGCTCTCTGCTGAGGCTCAGGCTGAGGCCCGGGTCCTGATGCTGTCGTCGAACAACCTGCTGTCCCCGGCGTCGGGTCGCCCGATCGTGACGCCGTCACAGGACATGGTCATCGGCATCTTCTATCTCTCCGAGTTGACCGAAGATGCCAAGGGCGCCGGTCGCGCCTTCTCGAACATCGACGAAGCCATGATGGCGTACGAGGTCGGCGATCTTTCGCTCCACGCACCGATCAAGCTCCGGGTGGGTTGGCTCGCCGGCGATCCGAAGATCCATGCGGCGTTGAAGCGGTCGCTCGGCTCCCTGATCGCAGACGAGACCGTCGACCCGGATGGACTCACGGAGACTTCGCTCGGGCGTGCTCTGCTGAACGAAGTATTCCCGCCCGGGTTCCCCTACGTGAATGCTCTCGTTCTCAAGTCCGACGTTCGTACGTTGATCGATGAGCTCATTCGCCACTACGACAAGCCGGATGTGGCGAACACGCTCGATGCCATCAAGTCGTTGGGCTTCGGGTACGCGACGAAGGCGGGTTTGACGATCGGCCTCGAGGACGTGAAGACACCTCCTCGGAAGGGCGAGATCCTCGAGAGCTTTGAAGCCCGTGCCGACAAGATGGAGGGCCTCTATCAGAAGGGTGTGATCACGGACGCTGAGCGTCAGCAGGAGCTCATCGAGATCTGGACCGAGGCGACCGAACAGGTCAAGGACGCCATGTCCGAGACGCTCATGGCCGAGAAGTTCAACCCCATGGACATGATGGTTCGGTCGGGCGCTCGAGGGAACATCATGCAGCTGCGGCAGATCGCCGGCATGCGTGGTCTTGTTGCGAACCCGAAGGGTGACATCATTCCACAGCCGATCAAGTCCAACTTCCGTGAGGGCCTTTCGGTGCTCGAGTACTTCATCTCGACGCACGGCGCCAGGAAGGGTCTTGCCGACACGGCACTGCGGACCGCCGACTCGGGCTACCTCACCCGTCGTCTCGTCGATGTCTCCCAGGAGATCATCATTCACGACGAGCCGACCGAGGATGCGGGCATCCTGATCCAGACGCGCGAGGACGATGGTTCTCCGGTACGTCATCTCCAGAACCGTGTGTTCGGGCGGATGCTCGCCGAGACCGTCAAAGACGGCCGCAAGGTCGTCAAACTGCCCGATGGCCGGAAGCTGAAGCAGGGCTTCGTGATCGATCGCGACGCCGTCATCGGTCTCGAGGAACTCGAAGAAGTCACCGAGATCCGGGTTCGCTCGCCTCTCACCGATGAATCCCGCTACGGAATCAGCCGTGACTCCTACGGCATCGACCTCGCAACCGGTGCGACGGTCGAGATCGGTACGGCGGTCGGCATCATGGCGGCCCAGTCGATCGGCGAGCCGGGCACACAGCTCACGATGCGTACGTTCCACACCGGCGGCGTCGCCGGTGAGGACATCACACATGGGTTGCCCCGTGTGGTCGAGCTGTTCGAGGCCCGTACCCCGAAGGGGAAGGCGATCCTCGCCAACACCGGCGGCGTCGTCACGTTCGAAACCGATGAAGAGACGAACACGCGTTACGTGGTGGTGGTGAACGGCGACGAGGAGGTGCGGTACCCGCTGCCGCGCCGTTCGCGCCCGCGTGTTTCCGAAGGCGACATCATCGAGCCGGGGGCGCAGCTCACCGAAGGTCCGCTGGACCCGAAAGAGGTGCTCGAGGTCCAGGGGATTCGGGCGTGTCAGCGCTACCTCGTGGATCAGGTCCAGGAGGTGTACCGCTCACAGGGCGTCGACATCCACGATAAGCACATCGAGCTCATCGTGCGTCAGATGCTTCGCAGAGTACGGGTCGCCAACCCGGGGGACTCGCAGTATCTCCCGAACGAACTCGCCGATCAGAAGGAGTTCCGGCAGGTCAACCGCGAGCTCGTTGAAGACGGCAAGATTCCGGCCGAGGGACGCCCGGAGCTGATGGGTATCACGAAGGCGTCGCTCGCGACGGATTCGTGGCTGTCGGCAGCGTCCTTCCAGGAGACGACAAGGGTGCTCACGGAAGCGGCGCTCCAGTCGAAGTCGGACTTCATGAGGGGCCTCAAAGAGAACGTCATCATCGGCAAGTTGATCCCGTCCGGTACCGGTTCCGACCACGACCAGGCGATCGAGCCGATGCTCCCCGACGCGAGCGTCGTGACGGCGCTCGGTCTCTTCGGAGACGAAGCCCCCGAATCGGTCGACGAGGGACTGCCCTCCGATCCGGCAGAGTGGCTCGCGTCGCTCGGCGGGACCGTTGAGGTCGAAGAAGTCACCGACGACGAGTAGCCGAAGCAACCAAGACGATCGAACGGAGGCGGCCCGAAAGGCCCGCCTCCGTCCGCTTTCCAGCCCCATCGTTCGTGTCTCTGGCACGGATAGTCAGTGCTGTAGATACAAACGACAGATGGTGGGAGGGGGTGTTGTGTCGTTTGTGCCTGGGGCACGGATAGTCAGTGTTGTAGACACAAGCGATCGGGTGGTCGGTGGCCTATCGTTGGTCCGTGCTCCGGTTCCCACTCTTCAGCGTCCCCGTCTCGATCCACTGGTCGTTCCTGTTCGTCGCGGTGTTCGGTCTCGGCGTGTATTCCGGGTGGGAGATCGCGGCTTGGACCGGTGCGGTCCTGATCGCCGTCCTCCTGCACGAATCCGGACACGCCTTCACGGCGAAGGCCTTCGGGGCGTCCCCGGTGTCGATCACGCTGTTCGCCCTCGGGGGGTTCACATCGTGGGCGGCTCCCAAGAGCCTCGGCCCCGGACGCCGGTTCATCGTCTCGGCGGCCGGGTCGGCGGTCGGAATCGCCGCCGGTCTCGCCGTCATCGCACTCAGCCGGTCGGGTGCGTTTGACGGTATACCCGATCTGGCCTTCGTCTTCCTGCAGAGCTTCGTCTGGGCCGGTCTCGTGTGGGGGATCCTCAACTGGATACCGATCCTGCCGCTCGACGGCGGGCACATGCTGCAACACGCCCTGGAGATGGTCACGCCGACGAAGGCAGCACCGATCGCCCGCTGGATCTCCGTCGCAACCGGCGTAGCGGTTGTCGCTGCCGCCTTCTACTACGGCGAGACGTTCCTGGCCATCTTCGTAGCCATGATCACGTTCATGGGGTTTCGCGATCGTGGAGGAGAGGGTCCGAAGGCAGCTCCGAAGCCGAAGCGTCAGATCGAAGAGCCCCCAGATAAGGAACCGCCGGCGTTTCCGATCTGAGAGCAAACAGCGGACAGCGAACAGCAAACAGCCAGAAGTCCGCACGAGATAGTCTCCGCTGTCTGGTGTCTGGCAGCTTGTTCGCTCTCAACGTGGTCGGTAGACGTCGGCTCGATGGTCGATGTAGACCACGCGGACGACTCGATCGGTTTCGTTGATCTCATAGACCACGCGGTACGCACCCACGCGTGCGGAGCGCAACCCCGTCAGAATATCGCGCAGTGCCTTGCCGACACGGTGCGGGTTGTCGAGTAGAGCACCCAACAGGAAGTCCAGCACAGCAACGGCAACCTTTTCGGGCAGCCGATCGATCGCACGCCGTGCCGGTCCGGCAACGACGAGGTCCCACACGATCTCGCTCACATCAGTCTGGCGCGGAGTTGGTCACGCATCGCCGTCACATCGTTCTTGGACACGATGTCACCGGCATCGATGGCGGCTCTGCCTCGCTCGATTTCGCGCATTGCAGCAGGATCCGACAGAATTGCTGCGGTCTCCTCGACCGCCTCGAGATCATCGACGCTGATGACGACGGCCACCGGACGACCGTTGCGGGTCACCGTTACGCGCTCATGCGTTGCGACGACCTCGTCGATTACTTCGGAGAGCCGCGCCTTGACGTCGGTGAGGGAGAGCGTCTTCGACATGACCAGAATTCTAGTCTGATTGAGTGTGGGCGTCAATCCTCCCGATCACTCGCCGACGTCCCGTGCAGAAGAAATGAGAAGTGGAGCATGAGGCATGAGACATGAGACAGGACGAAGGCGTCTCATGTCTCATGCCTGGCGTCCCACATCTCTCGTCTGTTCTCCGTCTTGCGCACTACATCCCGGGGCCTATATACTTCCGAATCCGGTTTCCCGCCGGAGTCCGCGCTTACCCTGAGGCGTTCGCAAGAACGTTGTTGTGAGCGGAGTGATTCACAGAAGGGATCGGCGAAGTCACTACGCGTGACGACGCCGGTTTTCGTTCGTTAGAACCCTGGTTCCGACCTTGTCGGGCTGGGGTGCGTCGAGAAGAGAGAGACGGTACCCACGTGCCGACCGTACAGCAGCTGGTCCGACAGGGCCGGAAGCCGAAGCCGAAGAAATCGAAGACCGTTGGTCTCGCAGGATCACCGCAGCGACGCGGTGTCTGTACTCGCGTCTACACCGTGACGCCGAAGAAGCCGAACTCCGCGCTCCGCAAGGTCGCTCGTGTGCGGCTCACCTCCGGTGCCGAGATCACCGCCTACATCCCGGGTGAAGGTCACAACCTCCAGGAGCACTCGATCGTGCTCGTTCGCGGTGGCCGCGTGAAAGACCTTCCGGGTGTCCGCTACAAGGTCATCCGTGGCGCCCTCGATGCCGCGGGTGTCGACGGGCGTAAGCAAGCCCGTTCCCGCTACGGAACGAAGAAGGAGTCCTAGGCATGCGTCGCGCACCAGCCGAGGTTCGTAAGCTCGAACCAGATCCGGTATACCGGTCCGTTCTCGTCACCCAGGTCGTCAATAAGGTGCTCTGGCGTGGCAAGAAAGGCGCAGCCCGCCGCATCGTGTACGGCGCCTTGGACACCGTCGAGCAGCGCACCGGTTCGGATCCGCTGACCGTTCTCAAGCGCGCCGTCGACAACATCCGGCCCTCCGTCGAGGTCCGATCGCGTCGTGTCGGCGGCTCGTCGTACCAGGTCCCCGTCGAGGTCCGACCCCGACGCGGCCAGACCCTGTCCGTCCGCTGGCTCGTTGAGTTCGCCCGCAAGCGCAAGGAGCCCACGATGGCGATGCGCCTCGCGAACGAGATCCTCGATGCGGCCAACCGCACCGGCGCAGCAGTGAAGCGCCGCGAAGACGTTCACAAGATGGCGGAGTCCAACAAAGCCTTCGCCCACTACCGCTGGTAGCGCGAAAAAGACCGATACCTCATGGCACGCAACATCCCTCTCGAGAAGATCCGCAACATCGGGATCATGGCCCACATCGACGCGGGCAAGACCACGACGACGGAGCGGATCCTCTACTACACGGGACGCACCTACAAGCTGGGTGAGGTCCATGAGGGCGCGGCCGTCATGGATTGGATGGAGCAGGAGCAGGAGCGCGGCATCACGATCACGTCCGCCGCAACGACGTGCGCCTGGAACGATCACGTCATCAACATCATCGATACGCCCGGTCACGTCGACTTCACGGTCGAGGTCGAGCGTTCGCTCCGTGTTCTCGACGGCGCCGTCGCGGTGTTCGACGCCGTGTCGGGTGTCGAGCCGCAGTCGGAGACCGTCTGGCGTCAGGCCGACAAGTACGGCGTACCGCGCATCTGTTTCATCAACAAGATGGACCGGATCGGCGCCGACTTCTACGCCGCCACCGAATCGATCATCGATCGCCTCGGTGGGAACCCGGTCGCCATCCAGATCCCTATGGGCGCCGAGTCCGACTTCCACGGTGTCATCGACCTCGTCGAGATGAACGCCATCATCTGGCACGACGAAGAGGGCAAAGAGCGCGAGGTCGTCGAGATCCCGGAGGCGTATCTCGAGGTTGCCCGCGAGTGGCATCACAAGATGCTCGACGTCGTCGCCAACGAGAACGAAGAGCTCCTCGAGAAGTATCTCGAAGACCACGACCTCGACCCCGAAGAGATCCGCACCGTCATCCGGTGTGGAACGATCAATCGGGTGTTCGTTCCGGTGATGCTCGGTTCGGCGTTCAAGAACAAGGGCATTCAGCCGCTGCTCGACGGGATCGTCGCCTACCTCCCGTCACCGGCGGAACTCCCCCCGGTCGAAGGCTTCAAGCCGGGCCGCGAAGACGAGACCATTACCCGGGAACCCTTGGATGATGAGCCGTTCGCTGCGCTGGCTTTCAAGATCATGACCGACCCTTACGTCGGGAAACTGACGTACTTCCGCGTCTACTCCGGCACCGCCAACAAGGGCGACGCCGTGTTGAACACGAGGGACGGCAAGAAGGAGCGGATCGGTCGGCTCCTCCGCATGCATGCCGCAAAGCAGGAGGACATCGACCAGATCCACACCGGCGACATCATCGCCGCCGTCGGTCTCAAGCACACGAAGACCGGCGACACTTTGTCCGCCGTGAACGCTCCGATCCAGTTGGAGTCGATGACGTTCCCCGATCCCGTGATCTCGGTCGCGATCGAGCCGAAGACCAAGGCAGACCAGGACAAGCTGGGGGAAGCCCTCGCGAAACTCGCAGAGGAAGATCCGACCTTCCAGGTCAGCAGCGACGACGAGACGGGTCAGACGATCATCGCGGGGATGGGTGAGCTCCACCTGGAGATCCTCGTCGAACGCCTTCGGCGCGAGTTCAAGGTCGATGCCAACGTCGGCCGTCCGCAGGTCGCGTACCGCGAGACGATCAAGAGAGCGGTCGAGAAGATCGACGCAAAGTTCAAACGCCAGACCGGTGGATCCGGCATGTTCGCCCATGTGGTCGTCAACGTCGAACCTCTCGCCCCCGGCAGCGGATTCGAATTCATCGATGCCGTCAAGGGCGGGAACGTCCCCCGCGAGTACATCGGCGCCGTCGAGAAGGGCATGCGCCAGGCGCTCGATTCGGGCATTCTCGCCGGATACCCGGTCGTCGACCTGAAGGCGTCGCTCATCGACGGTTCGGCCCACGCGGTGGACTCGAACGAGATGGCGTTCCGCATCGCTGGGTCGATGGCACTGAAGGACGCGGCGAAAGCAGCCGGCATGAAGCTTCTCGAGCCCGTGATGGAGCTCGAGATCGTCACCCCTGAGGACTACCTGGGTGACGTCATCGGAGACCTCTCCTCTCGTCGAGGAAAGGTCGAATCCATGGACCAACGTGGGCACGGTCGGGTCGTGAAGGCCCTTGTGCCCCTCGCAGAGATGTTCGGGTACGCCACGGATCTGAGGTCACGCACCCAGGGCCGGGCCAACTACTCGATGCAGTTCCACTCGTACCAAGAAGTTCCGACCGCCGCCGCGCAGGAAATCGTGGCCAAGGTCAGAGGCGAATAGAAGGAGAACGCTGATGGCGAAGGCGAAGTTTGAGCGGACGAAGCCGCATGTGAATATTGGGACGATGGGTCATATTGATCATGGGAAGACGACGTTGACGGCTGCGATTACGAAGGTGTTGGCGGAGTCGGGTGAGGGTTCGACTGAGTTCACGGCGTTTGATGATATTGATAAGGCTCCTGAGGAGCGTGAGCGTGGGATCACGATTGCGATTGCTCATGTGGAGTATGAGACGGCGAATCGTCATTACGCGCATGTTGATATGCCGGGGCATGCTGATTATGTGAAGAACATGATTACGGGTGCGGCGCAGATCGACGGCGCTGTCCTTGTTGTTAGTGCTGCTGATGGTCCGATGCCGCAGACGAGG
>JAUVNV010000184.1 GCA_030599515.1 Acidimicrobiia bacterium | reverse complement strand
GTGAGGCGGGCCCATATCGGATAGAGCGTGCGGAGCCAGTCGAAGAGGCCGACGTCCTGGGCACCGGGCACGGCGCGGGTCAGCGTCTGATAGAAGTGGTGGTGAGTGTTGACGAGGCCCGGAAGCACGACGTGCCCGGGGAGATCCACGATCTCGTCGGCCGTGTCGGGGAGTTCGGCCGTCGATCCGACCTGGTCGATGAACCCGTCGACGACGAAGAGGCCTCCGTCGGTGATCTCCGTCCCGGCGTCGTCCATGGTGGCGAGAACCCGCGCGTGCCGAACGAGAAGTGTGCTCATAGGGAACAATGTACCAACTCGACTTGGGCCGTCGGTCGGTATCCGCGTCCCGGTCGTGTCGGTAGAGTAGAGAGACGGGGTTGAACAGGAGAAGAGGGAGACATGATCACGCAGTACCACCGGCCGCTGACCCTGGACGAGGCGATCGCTCTCACCGCACGTCCTGATGCCGTGATCATCGCCGGAGGAACCTCCGTCAACGCCGACCCCGGCCGTACGCCCATCACCGCCGTCGATCTCCAGGCACTCGATCTCGCCGGAATCGATACCGACGGCGAGTCCATCCGGATCGGAGCGACGACCCGCCTCCAGGATCTGGTCGATTCAACGCTCGTCCCGGCAACACTTCGCGATCTCGCCCGACGCGAAGCACCGAACACGATCCGCAACGCGGCAACCATCGGCGGAGCGATCGGGATCGTCGATCCGGAGAGTGAACTCCTTGCCGGTCTGCTCGCATTCGAGGCGACCGTGACTCTCGCCCGAGCCGGTTCGACGACCGAGCATGCAGTCGACGAGATACTCGACGACCCGGCGCTCCTCAATGGAGCGATCATGACCAGTGTCTCGATCCCGTCCAACGGAGTCGCCGCAGCCGACCGCACCGGCCGCACCCCGATGGATCGGCCGATCGTGATGGCCGTTGCACACCGGGATCACGACGGAACCGTTCGCATGGCCATGACCGGTGTCTCGACACGACCCGTCATCGTGGAGCGAGACCAGATCGCCACACTCGACCCTCCATCAGACTTCCGGGGATCGTCCGGCTACCGCAAGAGCCTCGCGTTGGTGCTCGCGAACAGGGTCCTCGCCACGGTCACCGGAGGTGAGCCAACATGACGATCACCCTCACGATCAACGGAACAAGGCGCTCTCTCACCTGTGAACCGTTCGATTCCCTCCGCACCGTGCTGCGTCGAGCCGGGCTTCACAGCGTTCGCTTCGGCTCGGAAACGGGCGAGACCGGAGCGGCCGCGGTCCTTCTCGACGGCCGGCTCATCTCTGCCGATGTCATGCTCGCGGCGCAGGCCGACGGCCACGACGTCGAGACGATCGAAGGCCTCAGCGTGCCCGGTCGACTTCATCCGATCCAACAGGCGTTCATCGAGACGGGGGCCATTCAATCCGGATACTCGACCCCGGCGATGATCCTCTCCGCGAAGGCCCTGATCGACCGCAACCCGAACCCGTCGGAAGATGACGTCCGGGATGCCCTCTCCGGGATTCTCGATCGAGAGACCGGATATCTGCGCCCGGTACATGCGGTGCTGCGCGCTGCAGCGGTCATGCGGGGTGATGAGCCCGACAGCATCGACATCGCGTACCTCGATCCGTTGGTCGACAACGGAGGTGCCCCCTCTGATCGCGACGGACTGTCCGAGATCGCTCCGCGTGTCGTCCCGGGCAGCGACGTCCCCGAGACCCGTATCGTCGGAAAGCCGGTAGCCAAGGTCGATGCGATCAAGCTGGCGAAGGGGAATCCGGCATTCACCGACGACGTCGACCTGACCGGAACCCTGATCGCCAAGGTGCTCTACAGCCCGCACGCCCACGCCCGCATCGTCTCCATCGATGACTCGAAGGCACGGGCACTCCCCGGCGTTCGCGCTGTGCTGCATCACGGCAACGTCCCACGAGTGCGGTACGCGTCCGGCGGGCAGAGCTACCCGAACCCGCTCCCCTACGACCAGGTCAGCTTCGATGACAAGGTTCGATTCGTTGGTGACCGTGTCGCCGCCGTCGCCGCCGACACGGAGGAGATCGCCCTCGCGGCGATCGACCTGATCGACGTGACCTACGAGGTCCTCCCCGCCGTGTTCGACGAGAACGAGGCGATCCTCGATGGCGCACCCGTCATCCATGACGAGCCGGACATGGAAGGGGCGGTCGACGCCTCGCACAACCTCGTCCACCATCTCAAGGCCGACACCGGCAACGTCGAGGATGGCTTCGCCGTCGCCGACCGTGTCTTCGAACAGACGCTTCGCGTGCACCAGGTCCATGCGACACCGATCGAGACGCATGTCGCGATCTCAGCATGGGATAGCGACGAGCGCCTCGTCATCACGTCGTCGACCCAGGTGCCGTTCCACGTGCGACGGATGATCGCCCCGCTCCTCGATCTTCCGGTGAAGCGCATCCGGATCATCAAGCCGCGAATCGGCGGCGGTTTCGGCGTGAAGCAGGAGATGCTCGTCGAGGACATCGTCGCCCATCTCACGATCGCTACAGGCCGACCCGTCCGGCTCGAACTCACTCGTGAGGAGGAGTTCATGTCGAGCCGCACTCGGCATCCGCAGACGGTCACCTTCAAGACCGGTGTTGACGCCGATGGGAAGCTGACGGCCCAAGAGATGCGCATCGTCGCGAACACCGGTCCGTACGGCACGCACGGCCTCACCGTGCAGATGGTCACCGGTCTGCGCGGTCTGAGCTCCTACAACTGCCCGGTCAAGAAGTTCGACTGCAAGGTTGCCTACACGAACATCCCTGTCCCCGGCGCGTACCGAGGATACGGGGCGCCACAGGCCCTCTACGCCCTCGAAGCGCACATGGAGGACATCGCCTTCGCTCTCGACATGGATCCGATCGAGTTCCGCCGGCTCAACTGGACCGATGTCGGCGATCCCCTCGACATCGCCCAGCAGCTCGGTGAGGGCGATCAGGATGCAAGCGTCATGCCCTTGGTCACGTCCAGTGGCCTGGAAGAAGCCGTCCTGCAGGGTCAGCGGGCGGTCGACTGGGACCGGCGCGACGATCCCGCCTGGAAGCAGCCTGCCGACCGGCCGAGCATCCGCCGCGGGCTCGGGTTCGCGATGGCGATGCACGGCACTGCGATCCCCGGTCTCGACATGGGAGGCGCCAGCCTCAAGATCAACGACGATGGCTCATTCAACCTGCTCGTCGGGGCCACCGACCTCGGCACCGGATCGGATACCGTTCTCGCGCAGATCGCAGCGGAGGTCGTCGGCGTCGCAACCGACGACATCATCGTCTACGCATCGGACACCGACATGACGCCCTTCGACACGGGGGCATACGCTTCGAGCACGACCTATATCTCGGGTATGGCAGCGAAGCGTGCCGCCGAACAGGTGCGCGAGCAGATCATCGAACGCGCCGCCGAGATGCTCGAAGCGGATGCAGCATCGATCGACCTCTACGAAGGGCAGGCATGGACTCCCGATGGCCGTTCCGTGTCGCTCGAGACCATCGCGCTGTCGACGCTTCATCAGGCGGGTCAGCATCAGATCATGGCAACAGCCTCCTACGTGTCGCCGGAGTCCCCTCCTCCGTACGCGGCGCAGTTCGCTGAGGTCGAGGTCGACGTTGAGACGGGGCAGGTGACGGTGAACCAACTCGTGATGGCCGTCGACTGCGGAGTGCCGATCAATCCGGTTACAGCGTCCGGACAGGTCGAGGGCGGGATGGTGCAAGCCCTCGGATACGGGCACTGTGAGGAGATGGTGTACGACGAAGATGGGCGGATGCTCAACCCGCAGTTCGGTCCATACAAGATCTACCGCGCCGACGAGATGCCGCGACTCGAAGCGATCCTCGTCCAGACGATGGAAGCAAGCGGCCCGTTCGGAGCGAAGGCGATCGCCGAAATCCCGAAAGACGGCGTCGCACCGGCCATCAGGAACGCTATCGCCGACGCGACCGGTGTTCGGATCGCCAACATCCCGTTCACCCCGGAGCGCGTCTGGAACGCGTTGCAGCAGGCATGACCACGATCGGTCCCCGGGACATCCTGGCGGAGTTGACCGACGCCGTCGACGGTGGCCGACCGGTCGCGCTCGCCACGATCGTCGCCACCGAGGGATCGGTACCCCGACACGCCGGCGCCAAGATGATCGTCCATCCGGACGGGGCCACCACCGGAACGATCGGCGGCGGCGAAGTCGAATCTCTTGTTCGTGAAGAAGCCCTCGCTGTCTTGAAGGGTCGGAGCCCTCGCCTCCGCCGTTACACACTCAACGATCCCGAGCACGGTGATCCCGGCATCTGCGGGGGACCGATGACCGTCTATCTGGAGCCATACATGACCCCACGCACCGTGTACGTCATCGGAGCCGGCCATGTCGGCCGCTCCGTCGTCGACCTCGCCGACTGGCTCGGGTACCGCACCGTCGTCGTCGACGACCGGGCCGACCTCGTGACGGAGGAGGCCATACCGAGTGCCGGTGCTCGCTTCGCGGGTTCCGTGAACGACGCCCTCTCCGAGCACTCCGTCGACGGAACCACCGCCGTTGTCGTGGTGACGAGGAGCCACGAATTGGATGCCCAGATCGTACCGATTCTCCTCAAGACGCCCGCTCCTTACATCGGCGTGATGGGAAGCAAGCGTCGGTGGGATACGACCCGCGACGCACTGATCGAACGGGGTGTAACCCCACAGGCGCTCGATCGAGTCCACGTTCCCATCGGTCTCAGCATCGGCGCCGAGACCGTCGAGGAGATCGCCGTATCGATCATGTCCCAGATCATCGAGTTGGCCGCTGCGAGCAACGGGTGATCGACCTCTCCGACCATCTCGTCGTCGTCCGCGGCGGTGGTGACCTCGGATCCGGCGTGATCTGGCGCTTGCGGCGAGTTGGTTGCCCCGTCGTCGTCCTCGAACTCGAACGTCCCTTGACGGTGCGCCGAACGGTCGCATTCTCGTCCGCGGTGGCCGACGGGCGCGTCGAGATCGACGGTATCGAAGGCATACTCGTGGATTCGCCCGAAGAGGCGTTGGGCACGGCGACTCGAGGCGCAGTCCCGGTACTCGTCTCCGAGGACATCCCGACGTTCCCTTCTCCGATCTCCGTACTCGTCGACGCTCGTCTCGCCAAGCGATCCCTCGATACGACGATCGACCAGGCACCTCTCG
>JAUVNV010000222.1 GCA_030599515.1 Acidimicrobiia bacterium | reverse complement strand
GAGTCGTCCTCTACTTCCTGTACGGCAGCGAGGACAGCAACGAGTTCTTCGCCTAGAGCGAACCAACACCGAGACAACGAGGGTCGACGGCTCAGGTCGTCGACCCTCTGCTATTGAGGTCCCGCCATCGTCGCAGCACACCTGCTCACGACGGTACCGATGCGTACGCCATGTTGCCGAACATGTCCCCCGAATCGGCCTCTATGGTGGTTCGGCGGACGATGACCTGGATACCAGTCCCCGGCTGACGGTGCAGGGTGGTCGCAGCACTAGCTTCATCGTTGCCGTAAGCTCGCTCCTTCCTCCGTCACTTAACAAGGAAGGTACTGGGTAATGAGACGGCTCTCTTCAATCAGGCTCGCCGCGGTTGCGCTTCTGGCTGTCGCGTTGCTTGCGTCTGCCTGTAGCAGCGGTTCGAGCGACACGACCGTAGCCGCCGGCGCGGCGGAGACGACCAAGCCTGCGAGCGGAAACGATGTCTCGTCGGCGATCGTGAAGGAGATCCAGACGACGCTGACGGCTCTCGGCTACGACACTGGAACGATTGACGGCATCTACGGCCCGCACACGACCTCCGCCTTGGAGGCGTTCCAGAAGGACGCCGGGATCACGGTTGACGGCAAGTACGGTCCCGAGACCCATGAGGCTCTCGAAGAGGCTGCTGTTAGTCAAGGCTACGACTGGGACAAGCACGCGGCGATCGAAGAGATGCAGAAAGAGTTGGCGAACCTCGGGTACTACAACGACGAGATCGACGGCGCGTACGGTCCCCAGACCGAAGCCGCTATCAAGGCTCTTCAAGCAGACTGCGATATCAAACAGGACGGCATCTACGGGCCCGATACGCATTCCTGCCTCATGGACCTCGGCGGAGACGCGTAGTCCCCGACAATCGGCCCCCGCGAGTGAACTGAGGGAGGATCGGCCGAGGAGGACGAGGACGCCGCGAGCGGCGTCCCTGGCCGACGGAACAACGCAGAAGTTGGTGGTCGCAGCACTAGCCTGACTGCGTTGCTGTTCGACGTTGCAGACGGTCCGTACGCCGGTACCTCCTCGGTACGGCCCGACGCAGGGAGTCCAGTTGGGTGATCGTGTGAAGACGACAGGTGCATCCGAGCCGGACGAGGCCGGCCACGCGGCGCGGTTCTTGCCTTTCGTTCGATCCGACCGCGTCGAACTCGTCGCGACCGTTGTACTGTCGATCGCCGCCATCCTCACCGCCTGGTCAGTGTTTCAAGGTGGCAAGTGGGGCGGCGTTGAGTCCTTCCAGCTGGCAGCGGCCAACGCTGCCCGCACCGAGTCGGTCCGCGCCGACAACACCGCCAATGAGCAGGCGCTCGCAGACATCACGATGTTCGACAACTGGCTGTTGGCCCTCCAGGAAGATTTCGATACCGGACTCATCAGAAGGGACGATCCGCTCGATGCCCACCCCGAGGCGGTCTCGTCGTTCTTCTACCGTCACATGCGAGACGAATTCAAACCGGCAATCGAAGCCTGGGTGGCCACCAACCCATTTCGGAGCCTCGGTGTCGAGGAGTCGTCACTGCTGCCCTATGAGATGGACGAGTATCAGCTGGCGGCCCGCCAGGAGGCGATCCGGCTTGCCTCAGTCGCCGAGGGCCACGTCGAAGATGCGCGCGAATCCAATGACACTTCCGATGCCTACGTCTTCACGGCGGTGCTGTTCGCCACCGTGCTGTTCTTCGCCGCGGTGAGTGGAAAGATGGAGGATCGGCGAAATCGGATGATCGTGCTCACCTTGGGCATCCTTGTTCTCCTCGGAACGTCGATCTTCCTTGTCACCCTCCCGATCGACTTCTGAGTCCTGGCCACAGGATCGGCGTTCCACAACATGAATGCTCCGGCGTGGTGGCTGATGAGTCCATACAACGGTGACCGGCTGCGAGGCTACCGAGATTGCCGAACCAGCCGCTCGCTGCCACCGGGTCGCGGGTGAGTCCGCGAGATCCGAACGCTGAGCACAGCAGCCTCTATGACGAACTCCGGGTGAGGCTCAACATTGCTGAAGCCGGCTTGGGGTGCATCGAGCGGAATCTGTTGTGGCGCGATTGGGGTGTGGACTGATTTGCTCAGTGAGAGGTTCCTGGGAGGAACGATGCCGCATCGTCGAGATCGAGACGACTTCGAAAGCCGTGATAGCCGCGTTGTAGGCGCTGGAAGCAGAATCGAACCCATGTGGCACGACCTCCCGCACGCCCTATGTCGACTGCCCGCCGTCGGGTGCGGCTGGGTACCCCCCTGATCGCGAGGATGATCGTGCCCCGAGCGCGACCAACCAATGCGCGCCCCGGATCGGTCCACGCGCGTAACTGCCAGACTCCAGGGTGTGAATCGGACCCCCGATGAAACCAATGACCTCTTCGCAGAGTTCGCCGACCTGTGGTCCGCCGAGACCGCTGACGATCTGCAGCGGGTGCTCGCTCTGCAACAGCCATTTCGGTCCAGTGCCGACTGGTTCGAGCCGTACTCGCTGCTTGCTAGGCACCACAAGAGCGAACCTCATACGTCCACGGTCACTGCCACTCTTCTGCTGACCGACATGCGATGGCGCAAGGGGGTCGGTCGGCTGGTGCGCCGCATCGCCGAGTCGAGCATCATCGACGCCGCCGACCTCGACATGCTTGCACGAACGTTCGTCGCCGCCGGCGACCACGTCTACTGGGAGATTCCCGAGTCGTGGTTCGGCGACGAATCGATCGAGATCTGGATCGATGCCGAAGCCGACTCCGTGAATGACGCCGACGCGAACACGGACGCGGCGAACGATATCGATGAGGTGTTCGACAACGAGAGTTTGGTCGTCGCCCGGCGGGTCCACCCACCGCTGAGGAGGTGGGCCGTTGCACACCTGGTAACACGTGATCCAAGTGGATGGGGCGCGCTGCTCGCCGCCGCCCGTGACCGCTCGGCACGCGATGGCGCGGCCATGATGAGAGGACTCCTCGACGGGCTCGACCATGTGCCCGACGCCACCAGCAGAGCGATCATCGACATTGGCATTGATTGGCCCCAGGTGGGTGTCCGCAAGCACGCCCTCGAACAGCTTGCCGACCTCGGGGATCGGCAACTCGCACACGACCGGGCGCTGCGAGACACCAGCGCTGGAATCCGTGAGTGGGCTCCGGCGCTGCTTGAGACCGAGCCGGCGGCTGAGGATAAAACGGCCGATTCCGGCGTCGAATCCGTCGCGGATCCGGCGCAGGAGTCGTTGTTTTGATCCAGGGTGCACAGGTGGATGGGGACGGCTTCCGTCGCGTCACGCGATAGCACGCTCAGCGACGGGTGCGCCAAATCCGGCGACACCGACGGCGTGCATGCAGCGCGGATTCCCGGATGGGGGCACAGATCAGCCGCCAAGTCGGCGTCGACGAAGTGGCATCGTCTGTCTACCGACAACCGTGGCGAAAGGTTGCGTAATCGTGCAGTCGCGATATCATGATTGCATGACGAAGCAAACCACCGTACGTCTCCCCGAAGACCTCGCCGACGACGCCGAGGCAGTCGCCCGGGTCAAGGGCACCAGCGTCAACGCCCTGATCATCGACGCTCTGACCGCTGAGATCGAGCGGGTCCGACACAACGAAGACTTCACAAGCCGCGCCAAGCGGCTCCTCGAACGCGATCGAGAGCTCCTGGAACGCCTCGCCCAGTGACCCGGTATATCACGCTGGGCGAGTACTTCTGGCTTGCAGAGCAAGTCACCGGAATCGACGCCGACACCCTCGCCAAAGCGTCCCGATCCGACCTCGCGGACTCGGCGCTTCACGCCCCCGCGCCGGGTTCGGTAACGTGGAGTTCTACCCCGACGTCTACGACAAGGCCGCGGTCTTGGTCTGCCGACTGGCGTGGAACCATCCACTCCCCGACGGGAATAAGCAGGCCGCGTGGGCGGCGTTGGTCATGTTCGCCGATCTCAACGACGGCGCCTGGGACCCCGATCCACCCGACATCGACCAGACCGAGGGAGCGATGCTGGCGATCGCTGCGGGCCAGAACGACGAAGCCTGGCAGCCGCCTGGCTGAGGGAACGGGTCCGAAGTCGGATACTGCTCAGGACGGCCCTCTACCCTGGAAATCCCGGATGGCGACGGTATCGTTTCCCATGTAACCTCCTGTCGCTCGAGAAGTCTGATTGCCGTAGGGCAATCGAATGGGAGGCCACATGTCCGACAAGAAGATCCCGCTCGGGATCTCCGTCATCACGATCATCATGTACATCCAGGCGATCTTCGGTATCGCTG
>JAUVNV010000189.1 GCA_030599515.1 Acidimicrobiia bacterium | reverse complement strand
TCTGTCGCAGAAATGGGCACCGTGTCTCTCCGGCCCTCGACGCCCCTGGCGGCGTCCTCCGCCTCGACGCAGTCCCGACTGCGCCTTCGTTGTGCGTCCTTGCCAGATGACGCCGATGCCTCGGAGACACCCAGGCGCCATTTCCGCGACAGACCACTAGAGCATGCCACGCCCTTGCAGGAAGTCCGGGATCACTTCAACGGTCGTGGAGTTCCCCGACGAGTCGGTACAGGTCACGGTGAGCAGAAACTCCTGTCCGTAGATGTCGAGTCGATTCCCCTTCTGGACGTGATCGGTGCGGCTCGGGTGGTGGATGAGACGCACCTCCTGCCCGTTCTCCACCGGCACGCCGTTGATGTCGGCAACGACCGTCGTATCTGGATCCGCATCGGTGCACGAGTAGTGCACCGTGAACCAGGCAACCCTCGGTCCGCCCCTCTCCATGACAGCACCCGCCCGGACGTCGGGCGGGGTCACGTCATCGGTGAAGACCGCCGTGGTTCGCGGTGGGATCGTGAACGTGCCCGACGCCTTGTCGTACGCCGCACCCTGGACCACCGGATCCTGCGATTCGGCGAGCACCCGGTGCGGATCGAAGGACCGCCCGGCGAACGCTCCGATCGTGAAGGTCTGTTCCTCGTCCGAAGCGTTGAACAGCGCGACAACGTCTTCGTAGATCGGATCGAGGTCCTCACCGGCCGTATCGGTGATGCTCATCACGATGAGGCCGGGGATCTGGCCTGGACCGGTGTTGTGGAACACGACTCGCTCCGTCACTTCGGCTTCCGTCGTGAGACGGAACAGCGGTGAACTGGAGCGCACCTCGAGCATTTCCCGAGCGTGGGCCGTCACGGCCGTTATGTCATCTGAGTCGGGTTTCAGATTCGGATCGGCCAAGAGCGGTTGCATGAGCGGCCAGTTGTCCTGGTTCTTCCCGGCAACCGGCAGGCCCGCGCCCCAGGTGTTGTCCTGGTAGCTGAAGTCCAGCCGGTTGAACCAATCTCCGGAGTTGAACGAGTCGCGGTCCAGCGACTTCGAACGCAGCATGTCCACGCCGGCATGGAGGAACGGCACACCCTGGGCGAGGACGGTGAAGTCGATGCCCAGGTTCTGCACCCGAACTCGATCGGCCATCGAAGTCCCGACCGGGTTGTGGTACTGGCTGATGTCGAACAGCGTCTGGTTGTCGTGAGCCGCCACGTAGACGATGTTCTCCTGCGGGTCACCGGTGTACCCGGCGGGGGCACCGTTGTAGTCGATGTCCCAGCCGGTCACGATGTCACCGTTCCGATCGACGAACTCGTAGTCGGCGAGGTTGCCGGCGAGACCGACCCGGATCTGATCACCGGACAGCAGCAGTTCGTCGAGCTGGGCCTGCTCCGAGATTCCGGCGTCGATCACGGCCTCGTTCGGGTCGTACCAGCCGCCGTTGATGAATCCCTGGTTCAGCAGCAGCGACTCGCCGGAGTCGAACGGCCCGCCACCCCGCACTGCATCACGGAGACGGTCGCTGAACGTGCCGATCCCCGTGTCACGCATGTTGAGTTGCGTCGCCTGCTCGAACCGCACGTCGTCCGCAACCTCCCCGAAGTTCCAGCCTTCGCCGTAGAGATAGATCGACGAACCGTCGACACCGTTCTCTTCAAGGGTGAGGGTGTCGAGCGCGGCACGGACGTCGAGCATGTTCTGCTTCGAGTGGTGTCCCATCAGGTCGAATCGGAATCCGTCGACCTTGTAGTGCTTCGCCCACGTGACGACGGAGTCGACCATCAGCTTCTGCATCATCTGATGCTCGGTCGCCGTGTTCGCACAACACGTCGACGTCGCGACGGCGCCCTTGTCGTCGAGTCGGTGGTAGTAGCCCGGGACGATCCGGTCGAGCACCGAGTTCTCCGCCTGGCCGGATGCGTTCGTGTGGTTGTACACGACGTCGAGCACCACGCGAAGCCCGGTGCCGTTGAGCGACTGCACCATCTCGCGGAATTCGACGACCCTCACAGCGCCGTCCGGATCGGTCGAGTAGCTGCCCTCCGGCGTCGTGTAGTGGAGCGGGTCGTAGCCCCAGTTGAAGCCGTCGAGGTCGGCGGTTGCCTCGACCGCGGCCTGCTGCTGTTCCGAGTCTGGTGGATACGTGGCCAGTTCCCCATGGTCTGGTGCCTGCCATTCCGCCTTGTTCTCGTTGATCGTGGCGATGTCGAACGTCGGCAGCAGGTGGATGTGGCTGAGGCCCGCGTCGGCCAGATCGGCCAGGTGGCTCATCCCCTGGGAGCCGTCGACGGTGAACGCCTTGAACGTGCCCCTGAGTTCCTCAGATACGGTGGGGTCGCTCGCCGAGAAGTCGCGCACGTGCAGCTCGTAGATCGCGATGTCCTCAGGATTGACGAGCGACGGTTTCTCCGTTGCGGCCCAACCGGCGGGCGCCAGCGACGCATCGGCCAGATCGACGATCTGGGTACGAACGCTGTTCATCGACAGCGACAACGAGTAGGGGTCGGTGACGAGATTCACCTCGACCTGCCCGGTCGTCGGTGCGTAGACCTCGATCTCGTACAGGTAGTAGCTGCGGTCCCAGGATGAATCCCCGGTGACGGACCATGTCCCGGTCGCATCGTCACGGGTCATCTCATGCGCGGTGCCCGTCGTTGCCGGGTCGGCGTCGTCGAACAGGATCAGGGTCACGTCGCGGGCCGTAGGTGCCCAGAGTCGCAACGTGGGTGTCGAACCTTCCCACACGACGCCGAGATCCCCATCGAAGCCGTAGAGGTCGTCCAACACTCCGGGAATCTGGAGCCCTGTCGCATCGATACGGATGTCGTCTGCGTTCGTGGCCGCCACAGCGACCTGCCCCTTGAGGATCCCTTGGATCAGCCCCAGGTCACCGGAGCCGATCCGCAACGTGGGGAGGCCTTCGAGGTGGCTGAATCCTTCCACACCGGAGGGCTCGGAGTAGGTGCCCGACGGAGCGACCGCGATGGAGTCGCCACCCGCAACGCCCTCGTCGGTCAACACGAGCGAGCCGTCGGCAGACCAGTGGAGGCGGTACGCGGCAGACGGATCGGTGGCAGCGGCCCACACGATCGTGTCCTCGCTCACCCAATGGGCTTGCTGCTCTGCGAGGTTGCCCTTGCTGATGATTCCGCCGGTGAGGATCGGCAGGAGGTAGGGATCAGCGGGATCGGCGTCCTGCAGCTGCCACACCTCGTAGCCGTCGACTCCGAGCTGAAGGAACTGGTCATCGCCCGGGTCCTTGGTGTCGCCTCGGTGGAGGATGTACGCCAACTCGGAGGCACCATCGACCAGATCGACGTTGAACACCGGTCCGAAGATGTCGAGTTCCTCCCACCGCACCGGTTCCTGCCACGAGGGGTTGGGGTTGAGGGCCCCGGTCCAGACGTGCATTCCCCAGAAGTCGTTGTAGTCGGGGCTCGTGTTGTCGCCGTAGTCGCCGTCGGTACGGTGGTAGTGGATGGTGGCGAAGTCCTCGGCGGCGCCGCGGGACCGGTAGATCTCCTCGTCGCCGGACTGCTTCCACACGGTCGGTACGTCCTCGGGGATGAAGCTCTCGTCCGGACCCGGATCCTTGCTGTCGCCCCGGTGGATGATGAAGTTGACCGGCAGGGAGGAGTCGACAATCTGGACCTGCCAGAACGCGCCGTAGTCGTCGATACCCGTCGGCGGCTTCGGTGATGTCCAGCCGGTGCCCTCGGAGGCGTCGATGGCATCGCCCCAGAGGTGCAAGCCCCAGTAGTCGTTGTAGTCCGGGGAAGCCGGGTCTCCGTAGTCACCGTCGTCGCGGTGGTACCGGATCGTCACGTATCCCTGGGCATCGGCCTGGTTGGTGTACGTCGTCGCGTCGTCCTGGCGGAGCCAGATCTCGGGAGTGGCGGCCGGGTTGAAGAAGCGGTCGGCGTCGGTGCCGTCCTTCGAATCGCCGCGATGGACGATGAACCCGACGTCGGAGGCGTCGGGGTTCAGCTTCACCCATGCGAAGCGTCCGTACTCATCCTCACCGAGGAACGGCTTCGGGTTCGTCCATTCGATCGTCTCGTCGATGTCGCCCCACAGGTGGAGGCCCCAGTAGTCGTTGTAGTCGCCGGTGGTGTGGTCGCCGTAGTCGCCGTCGGTTCGCAGGTAATGGATCACGGCGTATGGCTCCCCACCTCCGACAGGCGGCTGCGGGACCTGGATGACCGGCAACACGTCCGTGACCTTGTCGGCGTTGAGGTTCCCCGACAGGTCGTCGACGATCGCCTTGAACGACACGGTCGCCCCATCAGGGAGGCCGGTGGCGTCGTAGAAGATGCGGTACGGGGCGTTGTCGTCGGTGCCGATCGGTTCGTAGGCGTCGCCGTTCACGCTGCCCGCGAAGGTCACCTCGACGAACGTGTCGCTGCTGACGTCCGCCACGACCTCGACTCGCGGCACCACATCGTGGCCATCGAGGTTCTCCACCTCGAGGGTCACTTCCTGGTCGTTGCTCAGGTTGGTGATGGCGATGCCCGGCGTTTCGGTGGACACGGGGATCGGATCGACGGCCTTGTAGACGGCGAGACCGAGCGGTGCGACGGTCATGGACACGTCGCCAGCCGCCTCGGTGACGAGTGTCGCCGTCGCCGCCCCCTCTCTGATGATGAGATCGAACTGGTCGCCCGCTCCGTAGTAGGTCGGCACAGTCACCGTCTGTTCGGTCTTGGCGTTGTTGAAGGCAACGAGATACTCGATCTTCTCATCCCGGTCGATCCGGGAGAAGGCGTAGACCCCGGGTCCTGCCGATGAGGCCCGGTGGATCTGCGCACCGGTGCGCAGCGCCTGGTGCGCCGTGTACAGACTCCCGTAGTCGGCGAGCGCCTGATAGATCGGATGGGTCGGGTCGAAGTTGTTGTCGCTCGTCGTGGCGTCGGTGCCGATGAGGTCATCGTCGGCGTAATCCGGCACGGCATTGGCGAACATGTCCTGGCGGGCCAGCTTGTCGCCGCCGTCGCCGGTGAAGCCCTGTTCGTCGCCGTAGTAGATGACGGGCTGGCCCCGCCCGAAGAGATCGGAAGAGC